>NZ_PTRX01000031.1:0-51698 GCF_002966045.1 Escherichia sp. MOD1-EC5189
GAATCAGGAGAGCAGATTACCCCCTGGATCTGATTTCAGGCGTTGGGTGTGGATCACTATTGCACCGTTCGTGACAGTAGGTGGCGATGTAGCTGGTTGGCGTGCCTTTTGAGCCGTCGACGTACTCCGCCTTAAAGCGTGGGGTAATATCATCACCCAGCTCGTGACGATCTTCCTGAATGGCAATATCGCGGGTGTGGGACACAATGGTGTCGATTTCTTCCGGATGAGCAAAGACCATCATATGCCAGTGCACGGTGCCGTCATGGTGAGGCTCCACCGTGCGGATGCCATACCAGCGCAGGCCGTCGCGGTTCAGTTTCTTGCGGACCGCCGCAAAAAACGTGTTAACCAGGTAATCGCTGGAGTCGCGCATGGTGGCCCCGTTCCATTTGGGATTCGGATGACCGTTCTCTGTTGTGGCGTGGTATTTTGACGGGCAGGTGATGGTCAGAAACACCGCTTTGTCGCCACGGGCTTCGGCCAGAAGTTCCAGCCCCTTCATGGTGGCCATCATTTCTGCCTTACGGTGAACCGGGTTACTTACTCCCGCGTAATACACTGTCTCGAGATCAATCGTGAACCCGTCTTCGTTTTCCAGCATGAAACTTTTCAGGAAATCGCGTGTTTTCTCGCGCTGTGCGCGAAACTCGCTTAACGCGTCCTGGCTCAGATAGGGCGATGTTTTTCTGGAAACCAGACAGGCGGCGCGGAGTTGTTCTTCCCGCCACTCGCAACGTAACAGCCACAGTTTGCGTTTCCACCATTCCGCACAGGTCAGGCGAAGGATTGCGCCCGGTAACAGTTCCGTATCCGGATCGCTCTTGTTCAGAGCTTCGTAATGTGGCGGCATGGCGTGCAGGTGTAACGCCATGCGGGCCAGCATCTGATACGCCTTCAGCGTTACATCCATGGTCAGTTCGCCATCGGTCGCGCCAAAGCCATCGCAGAGTTTTTCGAAGGTGCTGCTGAACATCGCCGCCGTCATGGTGGCCAGCGTCTGTATCTGGTGCTGGTTGAGCTGCGGCAGGTAAAGCAAATCATCCAGGCGTTCGCGTCCGGCAAGGGAGCGATAACCCTGTGTCAGCCAGCGGTGATCGGTGCGCTCCAGACGTTCGAATATTTTGCGCAGGTTTCCGCGCGCGTAGCGTTCAGCCTGCCAGCTCTTTTTGCCTTTCTGACGATCGGCTTCCTGTTTTTTGCGCAGGAAGGAGAGGTGGCGAATAAGCGGATCGCGCAGATAGGACGGCAGCAGGCGCAGCGAAGCCATGGCTTCATCCACCGCGCCGCGTGCCTGTTTTCTGGCGTCTCCTGCCAGTGTGATGGTTTTGTCCTGTTTTTCCTGTGCGTCCAGGCTTTTATTAATCAGGTTGCCCAGCGGCGTTGCGGAGAACGCCGCATCAGCCATTTCCTGGCAGCGCTCGTTCTCTACCCGGTAGGCATCCAGCCAGGAGGAAAGCGCGGATTCAGGAGCGGGGATCCCCGTTCCTTCACGCCCCACTGCGTGGCGCGGTTGTTGCCAGTCCCTGATGTACTCTGCCGTCATAGTGATTTACTTCGACATGCCATTCAGGGTGTCGCGGCAGACTGTAGCCAGCCGCTGAATTTCCAGCACGGTGTCTTCTGTGTCGGCATGGCGATGTGTGATGCGGATGCTGTCGGCAATCACATCGACGATTGCAGAGGATGGGCGCTGGTAAATGCCAATAACGGACGGGGTGCCACCTTCAATGCGGTAAAGCCTGTAATTTCCCTCGTGGCTGTCAATCATGTAGCGACCATCAATAACAATCTTTCCGTCAGCGAGCTGCGGTACAGGCAGGGATTTCAGGTACATGTCATAACGATCACGCACGCGAGCGGCAAGATCACGTTCTGTGTTGAGCAGGTATTCAAGAAAGTCGTTGGCGAGAATCATTGCGGCAATCCTCTTGTTACAGATGTGCGAAGGCCTCCCGCCGCAAGGTGCAGGAAAGGCCCGGAACAGGAATTAATGGAGTTTGTTTTGCTGCTGGATGAGCTGTTGAAGCTAGTGCAGATCATCCGCCAGATAGCTGAAAACAGAGGCGGAATAAATGTTTGATAGTGCGTGGCTGCGCTCATGCAGCATATTGATGTGCATGATTTGCGCGACGCGTGATGCGCGGGAAAGTCTGCGGTTGATTTCAGTCTGGATGTGACGACGCTCCGCGATAGCGCGGTGTGGTTTGCGGTTTGCCATGGTGTGGCCCCTTGTGTAGTAAGTTGTGAAAACTCACCATCCAGAGCTGCGAAACTGTGGGTGGCGAGACGTACGAGGTTCGCAGTACCGGCTACACAAGAACCCGGCCCGACCGAAGTCGGCCCCGTACGCCCCGCCATAATTCTGACGCGAAAAAAACGTGGCAATACAGTACGCACAAAAAAACCGCTGGCGCGGTTGTGCGCTTGTGTAGTCAGCAGGCTGCGAAACCCGACACCCGTTTTGTGAGGTGCAGCGGAAATGTAACCTGACTGATTGCGGCATGGCAAGCGGTTTTTTTGTGTGTGCATGTTCTGGTTTCTTACTGGTTCAGAAAAAAATCAAAAACCTTGTCAATGCGTTGCAGCAGCTCTTGCTGTATTGCTTCCGGTGTTTCCGGTTCGCCTGGCGCCTTCAACGTCGCGCAGAAATCAGCGATTTCATGATGGAGCGTCAGGCGAATGGCAGGAGCCGTGGTTCTGGCGTGCTCCAGCTCATCCAGCAGTGCCAGCACAGCAGACGGCGAGAGCATTGCGCGAAATACCAGTAATTTTTGAGGCGTTGCCATTCGTTGCAGGGCAAATGCCAGTTCGCGTAGCTTCTGGTGATTGATGGTGCTCATGCTCTGGTTTCCTTCAGCAGCTGGTTAAACATGTGAGTAAGTGGATTGCTACACCCGAACGGCATCGGGTTTACGTGGTAAGAAGCTTGGCCTCCTGCTTTGCGAGCGCGACCACCTGTGCTGCGGTTTGTTCTGATGACTAAGCCGCCGCGCCAGAGTCGGCGTAACTCAGCATTGATGGCTGTGGTTGGGGTATTCAGTGCTGCGGCGATTTCTCCGCCGCTACAACCCGGATGGGTAGCGATGTAGTCCAGAATGGTCATCTGCGTGGCTCCTGTACCTGTCGGATAAGATTCACCCGCGCCACGTTGGTGGCGCAGAAGTAAGTGCCGTCAGTGAGGTAGATGTGGTGTGCATCCTTTTCTGAACGGTGTTTGTCGATTGTGGTAATCAGGCGTTCGTCGACTTCGTATTCACGCCCTCTGGAGGTAAAACGAACGACAGGAAAATGCTTAATTGCCATTACGCCTCCTTGGCGTGTGCGAATACCTCCGCTAATGCGGATTGTTTTTACATTTTCTTATTTTATCTGTGGTTTTATTTGCTCTGTTATTCGCCAGTGAAAAAACGTTCAATCTTTTTTATTGAATGAATAATTCGCATAATCCCAATAGCGCAGGCCACCGAAATAATCAGAACAAGCCATGAGATAAATATACTCATGCGATATTCCCCAGCTTATACGGTTCAATATGTTCCCCGCATTCTGCGGCACAGATCAGCTCGGAAAGTTCGTTAAGTGCATCCAGATCATCAGCGTAAAAAGCCACGTCATACAGACTTCGGATTGCTCTGGTCAATGAGTCACGGGCCGCACGTTCAGCATGAGCGCCTGATGCACTTAAGCGAAAATAAAAACGCTCAAGTGCTTTGTTAATGAGAGTTTTATATTCTTTGCCCATCACAACGCCCTTTAATCTGCTTTCTGTATTTCAGCTTCTGAATCCATACAAATAATTTCGATATAGGGTTCATCGCCATTAGCCTGGCGTGCCTTTTCAGCTTCGCTAATGATTTCTCGTACGGTCTGGTACGGAAGTTCCAGAAGCAGTCGCGTGCCGTTCAGATAAACGTAAGTGGCTTCGTCGGCTCCGTTTTTACCCGCCGGAGTCACTCCGTCAATAGCGGATGCACGTAATAACAGTTCACCGCGAAAATCAATAAAACGGATAAATACACCTTGTGCATGGTCTTTGGTCATAAAGCACCTGTTATAAATCAGCCTGTTTAATAAAACTTTGCCCGCGAAGCAGACGATCAACCGTGCGAAGTGCTTCGTATAATGTGAAATCCTGCCCGAACTGATTGTCGCCACTGCTTAGAGCAAAAATGCGGTTTCCGGTAAACGGATTGTGTGGGCATTTGTGGATCACGATTCCAGCTTTCTCAATCAGCCAGGCATGCTCGCCGATTTGTTTTACTGGGTAGCCATCCGGCGTTGCGTGTGTATCACTCAGGCTGTAGCGGATGTTGCTGCGTGATGCACTGGTAGCAAAACGGTTAGCGTGGCGTTCTGCACCATTGCGAAAGCGTGAATTACGTTGCTGTTTCATGTTAAAGACTCTGTACAGATTTAATTATTCCGGCATAGAGGCTGAACTCAAAATATTTGCGATTAAATCGCATCGCATTGTTTTCACGTTTTGCGGACTGCTGGTTCATTTTCGTTTGCCTCCGCACATGAGAATTGCGCCGCTTAAGAGGTAACCGAAGTTAATTGATAGTATTACAATTAACATAAGGTCCAATTTGTCCATGCCACACATAATTACCCTCATTGCAGTAGTTGTGGGTTGTCAGGTTTCTCACCCGATAAACCAGATAACAAACGCTATAAACATCGCCCCAATAGCTGCCGGGAAAAGTCCTTTGGTATAAGCGGCGATATATTCAATGCTGAGTTCAATAAAGCGTTCTTCATGTCCCGTTAACTTGCGAAACAAATAGATCTCTATTACGCCTATCTCAATAAAAACAAGGGTCAGAATGGCGCTGATGATATGGCTGGTCATTTATGACTAAAGTCCCAGCCACAACAACCATGCGTCGCGGCGTTCTTTCGGTTGCTCAAAAAACGCTTTGCGCATGCCTTCGTTAAATGCTGGCAGATATACCCAGTTTTCTGATGCACGCGTCTTTACTGAACCTGGTTTCACAAAGTCAATTGTCGGTAGCTTTGCTGCGTCAATCATGGTTCTGACTGTGGATTCCTTGCGGCCGATCATCTTGGCGAATAGTTGATATGGCACCGCTTCAAGTGGATATGGTGCTACCTGAATGAACCCCCCAAGCTCTGATTCGCTCATTGTGGTAATCTCCCTAATTCGTTCGAATGGCTCAAAATGGCTTATATCGGCTTATTTGAGTGTTTTTATGTTTGTGCCCGATGTGGCATGTTGCGATGGAGGATATGCCCGATATGGCATCTTTGTCAAGCATGGGTGAAAAATTTCGCCTGATTCGTGAAGCAGAAGGTATGACCCGCCAGGAGTTTGCGGATTGTGTTGGGCTGCCTTATGGGACGGTAACTAACTATGAGGTGAGGGGGAAGCAAGTAACAGAGGGTGCCTTACTTAAGGTTACGAAACACCCTAAATTTAAGAAGTATGCTTATTGGTTATCAACAGATGAAACGATGCCGGAGGTCGGGCAAATTTCTCCGGCTCTCTCTCTTGATGGTTCCTGCAATTCGGAGGGAGATCGCGTTTCAACCGAAACAATCCAAAAATTATCCCGCTGAGGCCAGAAAACTGGTTAGACCTGCTTTTTGTCTGGTCTGATTATTGCTGGAAAGAGGCTGGAGAAATTGTAGAGCGGTTCATTGGAGGGCTTCGTAATGTCGATTAAGAAGCTCGAAGATGGTCGTTATTTGCTGGACATCAGGCCGAACGGACGCAAGGGAAAGCGCGTGCGTAAGGTATTTGACAAAAAATCGGTAGCGGTGGCCACTGAACGCTACATCATGGCGAACGCTGAAAAGCGGGAATATATACAGGGCTACCGTGATCGTCGAACGCTAAATGATTTGCTTGAGTTGTGGTGGATGTATCACGGCCAGCACAGGCGTAAGGCGGAAGAAGACCGAAAACAACTGCGCAACATAATTAATGAGCTTGGCGCTGATATGCAGGCTGTGGATCTTGATAAGCTGAAAATTATCGCGTGGCGTTCTCAAAAGATAGCTGAAGGATTGAAACCGTCATCTGCTAACAGGTACATGAATCGGTTATCCGGAATGTTTACCGTGCTGAAAAAAATAGGTCTTTGGGATGCAGAACATCCAGTAAGGGGAATTTCTATTCTTTATGTATCTCCACGAGAAATGGCGTTCCTGTCACAGAAGGAAGTGGCGCTATTGCTCGATACACTGGAGGGCGACTACTGGCGTGTTGCGCTTTTGTGTTTAAGCACAGGGGCGCGCTGGAGTGAAGCTTGTAAGCTTCGTGGTGAACAGATAGTTCATAACCGTGTAACGTTTCTTGAAACCAAAAATGGCCGGAAGAGAACAGTGCCAATTTCGCAGGCAGTTTGTGAGGCGATCAAAACCAGAGAAACAGGCAGCTTGTTTGAGGTGAAGTACCGGGAATTCTGCCTGGCGCTGAAAAGAGTTAAGCCCGATTTACCAAAAGGCCAGGCTGCACATGTGCTGCGGCATACGTTCGCCAGCCATTTTGTGATGAACGGAGGAAACATTATTGCGCTTCAGAAGATTCTTGGTCACGCAACCATTCAGCAAACAATGGCATATGCGCATTTTGCACCGGATTACCTGCAGGATGCGGTGGCCCTTAATCCGCTGAAAGGTGGCGTAAGTGTCCACGCAGTGTCCACGGGGGATTAATTTTATATAGCCTGAAACGGCTTAAAGGGCGATACTGAATAACAATTTTTCAGTATTGCCCGTCTAAATGGTTATGTTGTTATCTGTATGATTATTAATGTTTTTTCAGATTAAACAGCAGTTTGCAAATGGGCGTTTGTTGATAAAGGAGCCTTAGATTGTCAGAGACTGAAAAAGGGTTAAAAATCCTTGTTGATGAAAATATGCCTTATGCCCGCGACTTATTTAGCCGTTTGGGTGAGGTGACTGCGGTTCCGGGGCGTCCAATCCCAGTAGCTCAACTGGCAGATGCGGATGCGCTGATGGTGCGTTCGGTCACGAAAGTGAATGAATCTTTGCTGGCAGGAAAACCCATTAAATTTGTTGGCACAGCCACAGCGGGAACCGACCATGTCGATGAAGCATGGTTAAAGCAGGCGGGAATTGGTTTTTCCGCAGCACCTGGCTGTAATGCGATTGCTGTGGTGGAATATGTTTTCTCCTCACTGCTGATGCTTGCTGAACGCGATGGATTTTCACTGCATGAGCGTACCGTGGGGATCGTGGGCGTTGGTAACGTTGGTCGGCGTTTACAGGCGCGACTGGAAGCGCTGGGGATCAAAACCTTGCTTTGCGATCCGCCGCGTGCCGATCGTGGGGATGAGGGCGATTTCCGTTCGTTGGATGAATTAGTCCAGCATGCGGATATCCTGACATTCCATACGCCACTCTTTAAAGACGGACCGTACAAAACGCTGCATCTGGCGGACGAAAAACTGATTCGTAACCTGAAGCCGGGAGCGATCTTGATTAACGCCTGCCGTGGCGCAGTCGTCGATAATACTGCCCTGTTGACCTGTCTGAATGAAGGGCAGAAGTTAAGCGTAGTGCTGGATGTCTGGGAAGGCGAACCGGAACTCAACGTAGAATTGCTGAAAAAAGTGGATATCGGCACGCCGCATATTGCGGGCTACACCCTCGAAGGTAAAGCCCGTGGCACTACGCAAGTATTTGAAGCGTATAGCAAGTTTATTGGGCATGAGCAACACGTTGCGCTTGATACGTTGCTACCCGCGCCAGAATTTGGCCGTATTACACTGCATGGTCCGCTCGATCAACCGACGCTGAAAAGGCTGGTGCATTTGGTGTATGATGTGCGCCGCGATGACGCACCGCTGCGTAAAGTCGCCGGGATACCGGGTGAGTTCGATAAACTGCGCAAAAACTATCTTGAGCGCCGTGAATGGTCATCTCTGTATGTGATTTGTGATGACGCCAGTGCGGCATCATTGCTGTGTAAACTGGGTTTTAACGCCGTTCATCATCCGGCACGTTAATCTCTTCTTCATGCTCTCTGCTGTAATATTGGCAGGGAGCTTTGCTATTTCTGGAGTAAACCACCATGTCTGAAGGCTGGAACATTGCCGTCCTGGGCGCAACTGGCGCTGTGGGCGAAGCCCTGCTTGAAACGCTGGCTGAACGTCAGTTCCCGGTTGGGGAAATTTATGCACTGGCACGTAACGAAAGCGCAGGCGAACAACTGCGCTTTGGTGGTAAGACAATCACCGTGCAGGATGCCGCTGAATTCGACTGGACGCAGGCGCAACTGGCGTTTTTTGTCGCAGGCAAAGAAGCTACCGCTGCCTGGGTTGAAGAAGCGACCAACTCAGGTTGCCTGGTGATCGACAGCAGCGGATTGTTTGCTCTCGAACCTGACGTACCGCTGGTGGTGCCGGAAGTTAACCCGTTTGTACTGACCGATTACCGCAACCGAAATGTCATCGCCGTACCGGACAGCCTGACCAGCCAGCTGTTGGCAGCACTGAAACCGTTAATCGATCAGGGCGGTTTGTCACGTATCAGCGTCACCAGCCTGATTTCTGCCTCCGCCCAGGGTAAAAAAGCGGTCGATGCGTTAGCAGGGCAGAGCGCGAAACTGTTGAACGGTATTCCGATTGATGAAGAGGATTTCTTCGGTCGTCAGCTGGCGTTCAACATGCTGCCGTTACTGCCGGATAGTGAAGGTAGCGTGCGTGAAGAACGTCGTATCGTTGACGAAGTACGCAAAATCCTGCAAGACGAAGGGCTGATGATTTCGGCAAGCGTCGTCCAGGCACCGGTTTTCTACGGTCATGCCCAGATGGTCAACTTTGAAGCACTGCGTCCGCTGGCGGCAGAAGAAGCGCGTGATGCGTTTGCCCAGGGCGAAGATATTGTGCTCTCTGAAGAGAACGAATTCCCGACGCAGGTGGGGGATGCTTCTGGTACGCCGCATCTTTCCGTTGGCTGTGTACGCAATGACTACGGTATGCCGGAGCAAGTCCAGTTCTGGTCAGTGGCCGATAATGTTCGCTTTGGCGGCGCGCTGATGGCAGTAAAAATCGCCGAGAAACTGGTGCAGGAGTATCTGTACTAATGTCCGACCAGCAACAATCGCCAGTTTACAAAATTGCGCTGGGCATTGAGTACGACGGTAGTAAGTATTACGGCTGGCAACGGCAGAACGAAGTACGCAGTGTACAGGAGAAGCTGGAAAAGGCGCTCTCCCAGGTGGCGAACGAACCGATCACCGTCTTCTGCGCCGGGCGTACCGACGCAGGCGTACACGGTACAGGGCAGGTTGTGCATTTCGAAACGACCGCGCAGCGCAAAGACGCTGCGTGGACGTTGGGCGTAAATGCGAATTTACCTGGTGACATCGCCGTGCGTTGGGTTAAAGCTGTACCTGATGATTTTCATGCCCGATTTAGCGCCACGGCTCGCCGTTATCGCTACATCATCTACAATCATCGGCTGCGTCCGGCAGTGCTGAGTAAAGGGGTAACCCATTTTTACGAACCGCTGGACGCTGAACGGATGCATCGGGCCGCGCAATGCCTGCTGGGCGAGAATGATTTCACCTCGTTCCGTGCGGTGCAGTGCCAGTCCCGAACCCCGTGGCGCAACGTTATGCATATTAACGTCACGCGTCACGGTCCTTATGTGGTGGTAGATATCAAAGCAAATGCCTTTGTACATCATATGGTGAGGAATATTGTCGGCAGCCTGATGGAAGTCGGTGCCAACAACCAGCCGGAGAGCTGGATAGCAGAACTGCTGGCAGCAAAGGACAGAACGCTGGCGGCAGCAACGGCAAAAGCGGAAGGGCTGTATCTGGTCGCGGTGGATTACCCTGACCGGTTTGATCTTCCAAAACCGCCAATGGGCCCGCTATTTCTGGCGGACTAACGAGAATAAAGCTCGGAAAATTTCAGGCTGTAGCCAACGTAGTTACGGCCTGAGAGATAACGAGTACAAGGCATAGGCTAATATGGACCTGATTTATTTCCTCATCGATTTTATCCTGCACATTGACGTGCATCTGGCAGAACTGGTCGCAGAGTACGGCGTCTGGGTTTATGCCATCCTGTTTTTGATTTTGTTCTGTGAAACCGGTCTGGTGGTAACGCCGTTCTTACCGGGAGATTCGCTGCTGTTTGTTGCAGGGGCACTGGCCTCGCTTGAAACCAACGATCTCAATGTTCATATGATGGTGGTACTGATGTTAATTGCCGCGATTGTTGGTGATGCGGTCAACTACACCATAGGACGGTTGTTCGGTGAGAAATTATTCAGTAATCCGAACTCGAAAATTTTTCGTCGTAGCTATCTCGACAAAACTCATCAGTTTTATGAAAAACACGGCGGCAAAACCATTATTCTCGCCCGTTTTGTGCCGATCGTCAGAACGTTTGCCCCCTTTGTCGCAGGGATGGGCCACATGTCGTACCGTCATTTCGCTGCCTATAACGTGATCGGCGCACTGTTGTGGGTACTGCTTTTTACCTACGCAGGCTATTTCTTCGGTACAATTCCGATGGTTCAGGATAACCTTAAGCTGCTGATCGTCGGGATTATTGTGGTTTCCATTTTGCCGGGCGTCATCGAAATTATCCGTCACAAACGCGCTGCGGCACGCGCCGCAAAATAAAAAGTAACTCCGCGGTTCGACCACTTTTTTATCCAAAGTTTCGGGCTGTTATGTTTTAATGTGCAACATTCATGGTCTGTTGGGGGCAAAAATGGCATTATGCGTCCCCAAAGATAAAACTGGCATCGAACCAGGTTCAGACAGAAAGGTCCCTAATGAGCTGGATTGAACGAATTAAAAGCAACATTACTCCCACCCGCAAGGCGAGCATTCCTGAAGGTGTGTGGACTAAGTGTGATAGCTGCGGTCAGGTTTTATACCGCGCTGAGCTGGAACGTAATCTTGAGGTCTGTCCGAAGTGTGACCATCACATGCGTATGACAGCGCGTAATCGCCTGCATAGCCTGTTAGATGAAGGAAGCCTTGTGGAGCTGGGTAGCGAGCTTGAGCCGAAAGATGTGCTGAAGTTTCGTGACTCCAAGAAATATAAAGACCGTCTGGCATCTGCGCAGAAAGAAACCGGCGAAAAAGATGCGCTGGTGGTGATGAAAGGCACCCTGTATGGAATGCCGGTTGTCGCTGCGGCATTCGAGTTCGCCTTTATGGGCGGTTCCATGGGGTCTGTGGTAGGTGCACGTTTCGTACGTGCCGTTGAGCAGGCGCTGGAAGATAACTGCCCGCTGATCTGCTTCTCCGCCTCTGGTGGCGCACGTATGCAGGAAGCACTGATGTCGCTGATGCAGATGGCGAAAACCTCTGCGGCGCTGGCAAAAATGCAGGAGCGCGGCTTGCCGTACATCTCCGTGCTGACCGACCCGACCATGGGCGGTGTTTCTGCAAGTTTCGCCATGCTGGGCGATCTCAACATCGCTGAACCGAAAGCGTTAATCGGCTTTGCCGGTCCGCGTGTTATCGAACAGACCGTTCGCGAAAAACTGCCGCCAGGATTCCAGCGCAGTGAATTCCTGATCGAGAAAGGCGCCATCGACATGATCGTCCGTCGTCCGGAAATGCGCCTGAAACTGGCGAGCATTCTGGCGAAGTTGATGAATTTGCCAGCGCCGAATCCTGAAGCGCCGCGTGAAGGCGTAGTGGTGCCACCGGTACCGGATCAGGAACCTGAGGCCTGATAACTGATAAGGGCAGGGCCACTGGCTCTGCCCTTTTGCTATTCTCACCGTAACGAATCAGCGGATACCATGATTATCAAACGCACTCCTCAAGCCGCGTCGCCTCTGGCTTCGTGGCTTTCTTATCTGGAAAACCTGCACAGTAAAACTATCGATCTTGGCCTTGAGCGCGTAAGCCAGGTCGCGGCACGTCTTGGCGTTCTGAAACCAGCGCCATTTGTATTTACCGTTGCGGGTACGAATGGCAAAGGCACCACCTGCCGTACGCTGGAGTCGATTCTGATGGCGGCAGGGTACAAAGTGGGCGTCTACAGTTCGCCGCATCTGGTGCGTTATACCGAGCGCGTTCGTGTGCAGGGCCAGGAATTGCCGGAATCGGCCCACACAGCCTCTTTTGCGGAGATTGAATCAGCACGCGGTGATATTTCCCTGACCTATTTCGAGTACGGTACGCTGTCGGCGTTGTGGCTGTTCAAACAGGCACAACTTGACGTGGTGATTCTGGAAGTAGGGCTGGGCGGTCGTCTGGACGCAACCAATATTGTCGATGCTGATGTTGCGGTGGTGACCAGCATTGCGCTGGATCATACCGACTGGTTGGGGCCAGATCGCGAAAGCATTGGTCGTGAGAAAGCAGGGATTTTCCGCAATGAAAAACCGGCAATTGTCGGAGAGCCTGAAATGCCTTCTACCATTGCTGATGTGGCGCAGGAAAAAGGCGCACTGTTACAACGTCGGGGCGTTGAGTGGAACTATTCCGTCACCGATCATGACTGGACGTTTAGCGATGCTCACGGCACGCTGGAAAATCTGCCGTTGCCGCTTGTCCCGCAACCGAATGCCGCAACGGCACTGGCGGCACTGCGTGCCAGCGGGCTGGAGGTCAGTGAAAATGCCATTCGCGACGGGATTGCCAGCGCAATTTTGCCAGGACGTTTCCAGATTGTGAGCGAGTCGCCACGCGTTATTTTTGATGTCGCGCATAATCCACATGCGGCGGAATATCTCACCGGGCGTATGAAAGCGCTACCGAAAAACGGGCGCGTGCTGGCGGTTATCGGTATGCTACATGATAAAGATATTGCCGGAACTCTGGCCTGGTTGAAAAGCGTGGTTGATGACTGGTATTGTGCGCCACTGGAAGGGCCGCGCGGTGCCACGGCAGAACAACTGCTTGAGCATTTGGGTAACGGCAAATCATTTGATAGCGTGGCGCAGGCATGGGATGCCGCAATGGCGGACGCTAAAGCGGAAGATACCGTGCTGGTGTGTGGTTCGTTCCACACGGTCGCACATGTCATGGAAGTGATTGACGCGAGGAGAAGCGGTGGCAAGTAAGTTTCAGAATCGGTTAGTGGGTACGATCGTGCTGGTGGCGCTGGGGGTGATTGTACTTCCAGGGTTGCTGGACGGGCAGAAAAAACATTATCAGGATGAGTTCGCGGCAATCCCTCTGGTGCCAAAAGCGGGCGATCGCGATGAGCCTGATATGATGCCAGCCGCCACCCAGGCGCTGCCGACGCAGCCGCCGGAAGGCGCAGCGGAAGAGGTGCGGGCAGGTGATGCCGCAGCACCGTCGCTCGATCCGGCCACTATTGCAGCTAATAACACCGAGTTTGAACCGGAACCTGCACCGGTCGCCCCACCGAAGCCGAAACCGGTGGAACCGCCTAAACCGAAGGTTGAAGCAGCACCTGCGCCGAAGCCAGAACCGAAACCGATCGTGGAAGAAAAAGCCGCCCCGACGGGTAAAGCGTATGTCGTCCAGCTGGGCGCGCTGAAAAATGCCGATAAAGTGAATGAGATTGTCGGTAAGCTGCGCGGTGCCGGTTATCGGGTTTATACGTCGCCATCCACGCCAGTGCAGGGTAAAATTACCCGTATTCTGGTTGGGCCTGATGCTTCCAAAGAGAAGCTGAAAGGATCGCTGGGTGAACTCAAGCAGCTTTCTGGCTTAAGTGGCGTGGTGATGGGCTATACACCGAATTAATACGGTTTTGCCTGATGCGACGCTGGCGCGTCTTATCAGGCCTGCGCAGGGGTAGAACCGTAGGTCGAATAAGGCGTTCACGCCGCATCCGACAGTCGTTGCCTGATGCGACGCTGGCGCGTCTTATCAGGCCTGTGCAGGAGTAGAACCGTAGGTCGGATAAGGCGTTCACGCCGCATCCGACAGTCGTTGCCTGATGCGACGCTGGCGCGTCTTATCAGGCCTACACAGGGGTAGAACCGTAGGTCGGATCAGGCGTTCACGCCGCATCCGACACGCATTGCCCGATGCCGCAAAGGCATGAAAAGTCGATGGCGTTGAATATTTTTTCAGCGCCATTTTTATTGATGCGTGGGAAGGAAATCCCTACGCAAACGTTTTCTTTTTCTGTTAGAATGCGCCCCGAACAGGATGACAGGGCGTAAAATCGTGGGACACATATGGTCTGGATTGATTACGCCATAATCGCGGTGATTGCTTTTTCCTCTCTGGTTAGCCTGATCCGCGGCTTTGTTCGTGAAACGTTATCGCTGGTGACATGGGGTTGTGCTTTCTTTGTCGCCAGTCATTACTACACTTACCTGTCAGTCTGGTTTACGGGCTTTGAAGACGAACTGGTTCGAAATGGGATTGCCATCGCGGTACTGTTTATCGCGACACTGATCGTTGGCGCTATCGTGAACTTCGTGATAGGTCAGTTGGTTGAGAAAACCCACCTGACGGGCACCGACCGGGTGCTGGGCGTCTGTTTCGGTGCGTTGCGCGGTGTGTTGATTGTTGCTGCCATTCTCTTCTTTCTCGACTCCTTTACCGGGGTGTCGAAAAGCGAAGACTGGAGCAAATCACAGCTGATCCCGCAGTTCAGTTTTATCATCAGATGGTTTTTTGATTATCTGCAAAGCTCGTCAAGTTTCTTGCCCAGAGCGTAAGTGCTCTGAGATGTGGCTTAACGAGGAAAAAGACGTATGTGCGGTATTGTCGGTATCGCCGGTGTTATGCCGGTTAACCAGTCGATTTATGATGCCTTAACGGTGCTTCAGCATCGCGGTCAGGATGCCGCCGGCATCATCACCATTGATGCCAATAACTGCTTCCGTTTGCGTAAAGCGAACGGGCTGGTGAGCGATGTCTTCGAAGCTCGCCATATGCAGCGTTTGCAGGGCAATATGGGCATTGGTCATGTGCGTTACCCCACGGCTGGTAGCTCCAGCGCCTCTGAAGCGCAGCCGTTTTACGTTAACTCCCCGTATGGCATCACGCTTGCCCACAACGGCAATCTGACCAACGCTCATGAGTTGCGTAAAAAACTGTTTGAAGAAAAACGCCGCCACATCAACACCACTTCCGACTCGGAAATTCTGCTTAATATCTTCGCCAGCGAGCTGGACAACTTCCGCCACTACCCGCTGGAAGCCGACAACATCTTCGCCGCCATCGCCGCTACAAACCGCTTAATCCGCGGTGCGTATGCCTGTGTGGCGATGATTATCGGCCACGGTATGGTGGCTTTCCGCGATCCTAACGGTATTCGTCCGCTGGTACTGGGAAAACGTGATATTGACGAGAACCGCACAGAATATATGGTCGCTTCTGAAAGCGTTGCGCTCGATACCCTGGGCTTTGAGTTCCTGCGTGATGTCGCCCCAGGCGAGGCGATTTACATCACTGAAGAAGGGCAGCTGTTTACCCGCCAGTGCGCTGACAACCCGGTCAGCAATCCATGCTTGTTCGAGTATGTTTACTTTGCCCGACCAGACTCGTTCATCGACAAAATTTCCGTTTACAGCGCGCGTGTGAATATGGGCACCAAGCTGGGCGAGAAAATTGCTCGCGAATGGGAAGATCTGGATATCGACGTGGTGATCCCAATTCCGGAAACCTCGTGTGATATCGCGCTGGAAATTGCTCGTATTCTGGGCAAACCGTACCGCCAGGGCTTTGTGAAAAACCGCTATGTTGGCCGCACCTTCATTATGCCTGGCCAGCAGCTGCGTCGTAAGTCCGTGCGCCGTAAACTGAACGCCAACCGCGCCGAGTTCCGCGATAAAAATGTCCTGCTGGTCGACGACTCCATCGTCCGTGGCACCACTTCTGAGCAGATTATCGAGATGGCACGCGAAGCCGGAGCGAAGAAAGTGTACCTCGCTTCTGCGGCACCGGAAATTCGCTTCCCGAACGTTTACGGGATTGATATGCCAAGCGCCACGGAGCTTATCGCTCACGGTCGCGAAGTAGATGAAATTCGCCAGATCATCGGTGCTGATGGTTTGATTTTCCAGGATCTGAATGATCTGATCGAAGCCGTCCGTGCGGAAAACCCGGATATCCAGCAGTTTGAATGCTCGGTGTTCAACGGCGTTTACGTCACCAAAGATGTTGATCAGGGCTACCTCGATTTTCTCGATACTTTACGTAATGACGACGCTAAAGCCGTGCAACGTCAGAACGAAGTGGAAAATCTCGAAATGCATAACGAAGGATGATGCCTTCGCTCAGGGTGCCGGTCTGGCACCCTGACTTGCAACTCCCGCCGAAATCCTGCAAAGTCTGCCTGCAAGTCTGACAGGGCAACTATTTATGAAACGACTCATTGTGGGCATCAGCGGTGCCAGCGGCGCGATTTATGGCGTACGATTATTACAGGTTCTGCGCGATGTCACAGATATCGAAACGCATCTGGTAATGAGCCAGGCGGCGCGCCAGACCTTATCCCTTGAAACGGATTTCTCCCTGCGTGATGTGCAGGCATTAGCCGATGTCACGCACGATGCGCGCGATATTGCCGCCAGCATCTCTTCTGGTTCTTTCCAGACGTTGGGGATGGTGATTTTACCCTGTTCAATCAAAACCCTGTCCGGCATTGTGCATAGCTATACGGATGGCTTACTGACCCGTGCGGCAGATGTGGTGCTGAAAGAGCGTCGCCCGCTGGTGCTCTGCGTGCGTGAAACACCGTTGCACTTAGGCCACCTGCGTTTAATGACTCAGGCGGCAGAAATCGGTGCGGTAATTATGCCTCCCGTTCCGGCATTTTATCATCGCCCACAATCCCTTGATGATGTGATAAATCAGACGGTTAACCGTGTTCTTGACCAGTTTGCGATAAATCTACCCGAAGATCTCTTTGCCCGCTGGCAGGGCGCATAACTCCACTGTTGTCCTGTTTCAGGGCAATTTTGCAACCGCGATCAAATCCTCAACATTTTGTTCCTGCCATTCAATCTAAACGCTGCGATCCAACCGCCATACCTGCTATCTTCAACTTCAGGACAATAATGCAACGTCTTATTAACATATTTAACGTTGAATGTTACTGTTGTCGTCAAGATGGCATAAGACCTGCATGAACGAGCCTGCAAACACACAACACAATACACAATATAAAAAAGCCATTTCACTTGAGGGTTATGTATGAAGAAGTCGATTCTCGCTCTGTCTTTGTTAGTCGGGATTTCCGCAGCAGCTTCCAGCTACGCGGCACTGCCGGAGACGGTACGTATCGGAACGGATACCACCTATGCACCGTTCTCATCGAAAGATGCCAAAGGTGACTTTGTTGGCTTTGATATCGATCTCGGTAACGAGATGTGCAAACGGATGCAGGTGAAATGTACCTGGGTTGCCAGTGACTTTGACGCGCTGATCCCCTCACTGAAAGCGAAAAAGATCGACGCCATTATTTCGTCGCTCTCCATTACGGATAAACGTCAGCAGGAGATTGCCTTCTCCGACAAACTGTACGCCGCAGACTCTCGTCTGATTGCTGCCAAAGGTTCACCGATTCAGCCAACGCTGGATTCACTGAAAGGTAAACATGTTGGTGTGCTGCAGGGATCAACCCAGGAAGCGTATGCCAATGATAACTGGCGCAGTAAGGGTGTCGATGTGGTGGCCTATGCTAACCAGGATTTGGTCTATTCCGATCTGGCTGCAGGACGCCTGGATGCCGCTCTGCAAGATGAGGTTGCTGCCAGCGAAGGTTTCCTCAAGCAACCTGCCGGTAAAGATTTCGCTTTTGCAGGCCCTTCAGTGAAAGACAAAAAATACTTCGGTGACGGCACCGGTGTCGGGCTACGTAAAGATGATGCTGAACTGACGGCTGCGTTTAATAAGGCGCTTGGCGAGCTGCGTCAGGACGGCACCTACGACAAGATGGCGAAAAAGTATTTCGACTTTAATGTCTACGGTGACTGATACGTCGCAGGGAAGCTGTACCTGATGGAATGATCATGGTGCACGCCAGGTTTGTTGCACTATCGTGGTGCATTAAAATGCATACTTAAGCATTTTTAATGAAAAATAATACGTCTAACGGGGCGGGATATTTTGCCTTGATGGTCAATTTTATGGCACGATAAGTGTAACAAACCTGTAAATATTCCCTATAAAAAGACTGTCAGTTGAGGACATTATGAAAAAACTGGTGCTATCGCTCTCTCTGGTTCTGGCCTTCTCCAGCGCAACGGCGGCGTTTGCTGCGATTCCGCAAAACATCCGCATCGGTACCGATCCGACCTATGCGCCATTTGAATCAAAAAATTCACAAGGTGAACTGGTTGGCTTCGACATCGATCTGGCGAAGGAATTGTGCAAACGCATCAATACGCAATGTACGTTTGTCGAAAACCCGCTGGATGCGTTAATCCCGTCCTTAAAAGCGAAGAAGATTGACGCCATCATGTCATCGCTTTCCATTACGGAAAAACGTCAGCAGGAAATTGCCTTCACCGACAAACTGTACGCTGCCGACTCTCGTCTGGTAGTGGCGAAAAATTCCGACATTCAGCCGACAGTCGAGTCGCTGAAAGGCAAGCGCGTAGGCGTATTGCAGGGCACCACCCAGGAGACGTTCGGTAACGAACACTGGGCACCAAAAGGCATTGAAATCGTCTCTTATCAGGGGCAGGACAACATTTATTCTGACCTGACTGCCGGACGTATTGATGCCGCATTCCAGGATGAGGTCGCCGCCAGCGAAGGTTTCCTCAAACAACCCGTTGGTAAAGATTACAAATTCGGTGGCCCGTCTGTTAAAGATGAAAAACTGTTTGGCGTAGGTACCGGCATGGGTCTGCGTAAAGAAGATAACGAACTGCGCGAGGCACTGAACAAAGCCTTTGCCGAAATGCGCGCTGACGGTACTTACGAGAAATTAGCGAAAAAGTACTTCGATTTTGATGTTTATGGTGGTTAATCGCCATCGGTGAAAGAAAGCCCGCTCCCTTCGGGTAACCGGAGGGAGACAAGAGGCGGTAATTCACCACACACGACAGGACAGGCAGCATGTTGTATGGGTTTTCAGGTGTTATTTTACAGGGTGCGCTCGTCACGCTGGAGCTGGCTATCAGCTCTGTAGTGCTCGCTGTAATCATCGGTTTAATTGGCGCTGGCGGTAAGCTCTCGCAAAATCGGTTTTCGGGGCTCATTTTTGAAGGGTATACCACGCTGATTCGTGGCGTGCCGGATTTAGTGTTGATGCTGCTGATTTTCTACGGTTTGCAGATTGCGCTAAACACGGTGACGGAGGCGATGGGCGTCGGGCAGATTGATATTGATCCGATGGTCGCAGGTATTATCACTCTCGGTTTTATCTACGGTGCTTACTTCACCGAAACGTTCCGTGGCGCGTTTATGGCAGTGCCAAAAGGGCATATAGAGGCGGCAACGGCGTTCGGTTTTACTCGTGGGCAAGTGTTTCGGCGGATTATGTTTCCGGCGATGATGCGTTACGCCCTGCCAGGCATTGGCAACAACTGGCAGGTGATTCTCAAATCTACCGCTTTGGTTTCGTTACTCGGCCTGGAAGATGTGGTCAAAGCCACGCAACTGGCAGGCAAAAGTACCTGGGAACCGTTCTATTTCGCCATCGTCTGTGGCGTGATTTACCTGGTTTTCACCACCGTTTCCAATGGTGTGCTGCTGTTCCTTGAGCGCCGCTACTCCGTGGGTGTGAAGAGGGCTGACCTGTGATCGAAATCTTACATGAATACTGGAAACCGCTGTTGTGGACCGACGGTTATCGCTTTACCGGTGTGGCGATTACCCTTTGGTTGCTGATTTTGTCGGTTGTGATAGGTGGAGTTCTGGCGCTGTTTCTGGCGATTGGTCGCGTCTCCAGCAATAAATACATCCAGTTTCCAATCTGGTTATTTACCTATATTTTTCGCGGTACACCGCTGTATGTTCAATTGCTGGTGTTCTATTCCGGCATGTACACGCTGGAGATTGTTAAGGGTACCGAGTTCCTTAACGCCTTTTTCCGCAGTGGCCTGAATTGTACTGTGCTGGCGCTGACGCTTAACACCTGTGCTTACACCACCGAGATTTTTGCCGGAGCAATCCGTTCGGTACCGCACGGAGAAATTGAAGCCGCCAGAGCCTATGGCTTTTCGACCTTTAAAATGTATCGCTGCATTATTTTGCCTTCAGCGCTGCGTATTGCGTTACCGGCCTACAGTAATGAAGTAATCCTGATGCTGCACTCTACTGCGCTGGCGTTTACGGCCACGGTGCCGGATCTGCTGAAAATAGCCCGTGATATTAACGCTGCCACGTATCAACCTTTTACCGCCTTCGGTATCGCCGCGGTGCTCTATTTAATCATCTCTTATGTCCTGATCAGTCTGTTCCGCAAAGCGGAAAAACGCTGGTTGCAGCATGTGAAACCGTCTTCAACGCACTGAGAATACGATGTCCGAGAATAAATTAAACGTTATCGATTTGCACAAACGCTACGGCGAACACGAAGTGCTGAAAGGGGTCTCACTGCAAGCGAATGCCGGTGATGTCATAAGTATCATCGGTTCGTCGGGATCGGGGAAAAGTACCTTTCTGCGCTGCATTAACTTCCTCGAAAAACCGAGTGAAGGATCGATCGTCGTTAACGGCCAGACGATCAATCTGGTGCGCGATAAAGACGGTCAACTCAAAGTCGCCGATAAAAATCAGCTGCGCTTACTGCGCACACGCCTGACGATGGTATTCCAGCACTTCAATCTCTGGAGCCATATGACGGTGCTGGAAAACGTCATGGAAGCGCCGATTCAGGTGTTAGGCCTGAGCAAGCAGGAAGCGCGCGAGCGGGCGGTGAAGTATCTGGCGAAAGTCGGGATAGACGAACGTGCGCAGGGGAAATACCCGGTGCATCTGTCCGGTGGTCAGCAACAGCGTGTTTCTATCGCGCGGGCGCTGGCAATGGAACCGGAAGTTCTGCTGTTTGATGAACCTACCTCGGCGCTCGATCCTGAACTGGTAGGCGAAGTGCTGCGTATTATGCAGCAACTGGCAGAAGAGGGAAAAACCATGGTGGTGGTGACTCACGAAATGGGCTTTGCTCGCCATGTTTCTACTCACGTCATTTTTCTCCATCAGGGGAAAATAGAGGAAGAAGGCGCGCCGGAGCAGTTATTTGGCAACCCGCAAAGCCCTCGTCTGCAACAGTTCCTTAAGGGATCGCTGAAATAATTCCCTCTCCGGTGGCTAACGCTGCCGGAGTATTTCATGGGGAATTTGCGAGTCCGCTTCCGCTGAAATGTAAAAGTTGCAGTCCGCTAAAAATACTTCTGAATTCGCTGTCCAAAGATAAAAACTGCCTGCTGCATTGGGTGTAAATCGTGGTTATTGTCGCGTCATCTTAAATTTGAGGGGTGACGGAACGCCATGACAATATCGACAACTTCCACGCCGCATGATGCGGTATTTAAATCTTTTTTACGCCATCCAGACACCGCGCGGGATTTTATTGATATTCATCTTCCCGCGCCGCTGCGCAAACTGTGTGATTTAACGACGCTCAAACTGGAACCAAACAGTTTTATTGATGAAGACCTGCGGCAATATTATTCCGACCTCTTGTGGTCTGTGAAAACGCAGGAGGGAGCGGGTTATATTTATGTGGTGATAGAGCACCAAAGTAAGCCGGAGGAATTAATGGCTTTTCGCATGATGCGCTATTCCATCGCGGCGATGCAAAACCATCTGGATGCAGGCTATAAAGAGCTTCCATTGGTGATCCCAATGCTGTTTTATCATGGTTGCAGAAGTCCTTATCCTTATTCACTCTGCTGGCTTGATGAATTTGCCGAGCCTGCTATAGCCCGCAAAATATATTCATCGGCTTTTCCGCTGGTGGATATTACCGTGGTGCCGGATGACGAGATTATGCAACATCGCAAAATGGCGCTGTTGGAGTTAATTCAGAAACATATTCGTCAGCGCGATCTGTTGGGATTAGTCGACCAAATTGTTTCGCTGCTAGTTACAGGGAACACTAATGACAGACAGCTAAAAGCCCTGTTTAATTACGTATTACAAACGGGAGATGCGCAGCGTTTCCGTGCATTTATTGGTGAGATAGCGGAACGAGCACCACAAGAAAAGGAGAAACTGATGACCATTGCTGACAGATTACGTGAAGAAGGCGCAATGCAGGGCAAACACGAAGAAGCTCTGCGTATTGCTCAGGAGATGCTGGAAAAAGGATTTGACCACGAAGTCATCCTGACGCTGACCCGACTTTCACCAGACGACCTTATCGCGCAAAGCCACTAACCCTGTAACACCGGGAGTTAACTGGTGGATGTTTACAGTAAACCACATCAGCGAACGACATCCGCCAGCGCCTCTTCTAAATCGTACCAGCGAAACGCAAAACCCGCTTCTTCCAGCCGTTTAGGCAGCGCGCGTTGTCCACCTAATAGCAGTACTGAAGATTCGCCCATTAACAGTCGAATGGCGGTCGCGGGGACGCGCAAAATGGCCGGACGATGCAGAGCATGACTGAGCGCATGGGCAAATTGTTCATTGCGTACCGGGTAGGGCGAAACCATATTAAATGGCCCGCGCAGCTCGTTATCCAGCAGCCAGAGAATACCATTGACCATATCATCGATATGAATCCAGGCCAGATACTGCCGACCGGAGCCAATCGGCCCGCCCAGGCCAAGACGAAACGGCGGCAGCATTTTACCGAGGATACCGCCATCCGGTGCCAGCACCACACCGGTACGCAGCAGGCACACACGCGTTTTGTCGCTTTGCGCCCGACAGGCAATTTCTTCCCAACGAGCGCAGAGTTTATGGGTAAATTCGTTATGCGGCGGTTCCTCTTCGGTAACCACCACTTCACCTAAGTCGCCATAATAGCCCGTTGCCGAACCGGAAATGAGTACCGACGGCGGCGTGTCGCTGGCATTAATTACATCGACCAGTTTTTGCGTGATATTCCAGCGGCTTTGGCAGAGACGATCTTTTTGCTCGTGAGTCCAGCGTTTATCAGCAATCGGTTCTCCAGCCAGGTTGATTACCGCATCAACGCCGTTGAGGTTGCTTTGATCGGCAAGCCCTTGCCATAGTGTCACCCGGGGGCCGAGAACGGAGCTGGCTTTCTGCGGATTACGCGTCACTACCGTGATTTGATGGCTCAGCTCCAGCAAACGCGGAATCAAATGACGACCAATTAATCCCGTCCCTCCGGTGATCACTATGTTCATGCAGCCTCCCGATATGGCGGTTAACGCTGCCAGCTTAAGGTCATGGATACCGAATCGGCGTAGCGCAGCGCGTGCAGTTTATCGATCTCTACTTCAGCATACGTCACCCAGTGATGTTCACGTGCGATATCGAGCACATCCTGAGTTAATTTTTCCAGCAAAGAGAAACGGTTATTCTCTACGTGCTGAATAATGTTTTTCGTTACGGTGCGATAATTCAGCGCATCGTTGATATCTTCGCTGGTGCGCGCTTTATCGGCGGGGTAG
This sequence comes from Escherichia sp. MOD1-EC5189, assembly GCF_002966045.1. Lineage (NCBI taxonomy): Bacteria > Pseudomonadati > Pseudomonadota > Gammaproteobacteria > Enterobacterales > Enterobacteriaceae > Escherichia > Escherichia sp. MOD1-EC5189. Next base: position 23,452 of record NZ_PTRX01000031.1, read on the forward strand.
TGGATCGCCACGTTGATAACAATATCCTGACGGTTGTTAATCTCTTCGTCCTTAATTCCGATAAACGTACGTAAACGAAGGTTCTTTATACGAATAATAGCGGCAGGTTGTGCCATTGCAGGTTCTCCGTTGTTTTACTTAGTATTAAATAATACACGAGAACCTGTTTCTGTTAACTATCCGAACGCTCATCACCGAGTTGTGCTTTTAGTAGTGCCTGACCGGTGGCAGGGCGCGAACGGATCCGTTCATGCCAGTTCTTAACTGCAGGATACATTGCGAGGTCAATGCGCTGGCGAGTCCAGGCATTAACCCACGGCCAGCAGGCAATATCCGCAATGCTGTAGTTTTCTCCGCCCAACCAGGGCGAGTTTTCCAGCCGCTTGTTCAGCACGTGATACAGACGCTGAGTTTCAACTTGATAACGTTCAATAGCGTAAGGAATGGTTTGTGGTGCAGCGTGATTAAAATGATGATTTTGCCCAAGCATCGGCCCCAGCCCGCCTACCTGCCAGAATAGCCACTGTAATGTGGTGGCGCGTTCACGCATTTCATGACTCAAAAAGAGTCCCGTTTTCTCCGCCAGATACAACAATATGGCCCCGGACTCAAAGAGGCTTAACGGTTCGCCGCCATCGGCTGGGGAATGATCAACAATTGCCGGAATTTTGTTGTTAGGCGAAATGCGCAAAAATTCCGGGCGAAACTGGCCACCTTTTCCCAGGTCTACCTTAATCAAGCGATAATCCAGTCCAGCCTCTTCGAGAAACAACGTAATTTTGTGACCATTTGGCGTCGGGGCGAAATAGAGATCGATCATTGCAGCTCCGGTTGTCTAATCATCTGAACACCACAAGTATAGAAAGCGCGACGACTTGCGTGAGTATTCGTCACGTGACAGTGACAAAAAGGCTCTATAGTTTGATAGCAATCCCCCTTTATTGCCGAGGACATAATGAGTAAACCCGCTATCACGCTTTGGTCAGATGCCCATTTTTTCTCCCCTTATGTGTTATCCGCCTGGGTGGCGTTGCAGGAGAAAGGTCTGCCATTTCATATCAAGACCATCGACCTCGACAGCGGTGAACATTTGCAACCGACGTGGCAAGGTTACGGTCAGACACGCCGTGTGCCGTTATTACAAATCGATGATTTTGAGTTGAGTGAATCTTCTGCCATTGCGGAGTATCTGGAAGATCGATTTGCGCCACCGACCTGGGAACGTATTTATCCGCTTGATTTAGAAAATCGTGCACGTGCACGACAGATTCAGGCCTGGCTGCGCAGCGATCTGATGCCCATTCGCGAAGAACGTCCGACGGATGTTGTCTTTGCGGGGACGAAAAAAGCGCCACTAACGGCCGAGGGAAAAGCCAGTGCAGAGAAACTGTTTGCGATGGCAGAACATTTGTTAGTACTGGGTCAGCCGAATTTATTTGGTGAATGGTGCATTGCTGATACTGATCTGGCGCTAATGATTAACCGCCTGGTACTACATGGCGATGAGGTGCCAGAACGCCTGGTGGATTATGCAACATTCCAGTGGCAGCGAGCGTCTGTCCAGCGTTTTATTGCACTTTCGGCGAAGCAATCTGGCTGATAGCAACGGCAGAATCCAGTATCATAGCTTACGTTTTTTCGACGAGGAGTGAGTGATGAAACTGATGTTTGCATCGGACATTCATGGGTCGTTACCGGCGACGGAACGTGTTCTGGAATTGTTTGCCCAAAGCGGTGCCCAGTGGCTGGTGATCCTTGGCGACGTGTTGAATCACGGCCCGCGTAATGCTTTACCGGAGGGTTACGCGCCAGCCAAAGTCGCTGAACGGCTTAATGAAGTGGCACATAAGGTTATCGCTGTGCGCGGCAACTGCGACAGCGAAGTGGATCAAATGCTGCTGCATTTCCCAATAACCGCGCCGTGGCAACAGGTATTACTGGAAAAACAACGTCTGTTTTTGACGCATGGTCATCTTTTTGGCCCGGAAAATCTGCCTGCTTTAAACCAGAACGATGTGCTGGTGTACGGCCATACCCATCTGCCAGTGGCAGAACAGCGGGGGGAGATTTTCCACTTCAACCCCGGCTCGGTGAGTATTCCGAAAGGCGGTAATCCGGCGAGTTATGGCATGCTGGATAATGACGTACTTAGTGTAATCGCACTCAATGATCAAAGTATCATTGCGCAGGTCGCGATTAATCCGTAATTTACCCACAACTCAAAATGCGCCGTAAGAGCGCCAGAAAAAGAAGGTTTCCTGATAATGGAACAGCGTCGTTTGGCAAGTACTGAATGGGTGGATATTGTCAATGAAGAGAACGAAGTCATTGCACAAGCCAGCCGGGAACAAATGCGGGCACAGTGTCTGCGTCATCGTGCAACTTACATCGTCGTGCATGATGGCATGGGCAAAATTCTGGTCCAGCGTCGTACCGAGACAAAAGACTTTTTACCCGGCATGTTAGATGCGACCGCAGGCGGTGTGGTCCAGGCCGATGAGCAACTGCTGGAATCCGCGCGTCGCGAAGCGGAAGAAGAGTTGGGCATTGCCGGTGTCCCCTTTGCCGAGCACGGGCAGTTCTATTTCGAAGATAAAAATTGCCGTGTCTGGGGCGCATTGTTCAGCTGCGTCTCTCACGGTCCCTTCGCCCTACAGGAAGATGAAGTCAGTGAAGTTTGCTGGCTGACGCCGGAAGAAATCACCGCACGCTGCGATGAGTTCACTCCAGACTCGCTGAAAGCGCTGGCGTTGTGGATGAAGCGCAATGCCAAAAATGAAGCCGTAGAGACTGAAACGGCAGAATGAAAAAAGAGCCGCAATTGCGGCTCTTAACATTTTTAGTGGTAGCCCATCAACTGAGCGCCGATAACCACGACGCTGGACATAATAAACAGCAGTCCAAGCAGTGTCGCGCCCACCTTCAGCCAGTTACGGAAGTCCACCCGACAAACACCGAGCGTTGCCATTAACGAAGCTGAGGTCGGGTAAATGATGTGACTGAAGCCATCACCAAACTGGAACGCCAGCACGGTAACCTGACGGTTAACACCGACCAGATCGCCAAGCGGTGCCAGTAACGGCATGGTTAACGCCGCCTGACCAGAACCGGATGTCACGAAGAAATTAAATACCGCCTGGAAGAGTAACATAAACCAGGCTGCAACTGCGTTATCCAGACCGCTAATGGCATTGGCAATGCTGTTTAGAATGGTATTTAACACACTGGCATCACCCGCTTCACCGTTACCGACCAGCAACAAAATCCCTTTGGCGAAACCCACCAGTAGGGCAGGGGCGATCATCATTCGCGCCCCTTCGGTGAAGGATGAAGCCATGGTATTAACCGTCATACCGTTTAGGCGGAAAACAACGCCGATGATGCCAATAACTAGCCCCATCGTGAAGAACTGGCTGGCTATTTCTGGAATAAACCAGGCATTGACGATAACGCCCCAAATTACCCAGATCATGACGGCGGTTAAAACAATCAATACCAGCCAGTCACCAAAGGTAAATGGACGCTGTTCTACATCCGCCTGTTTTTCGCGGAAGAAACGATCGGACTCATGAACGCGTGACAACAGCGGATTCTTTTTCACCCGCGAGGCGTACACCATAGTGAAGACAAGACCAATCAGAGTAGAGATTACCCATACCACGATGCGCAAACCGGAGCCAGAAAGCACCGGAACACCAGCGATCCCCTGAGCAACAACCACACAAAACGGGTTCATCCACGAACTGGCAAAACCGATTTGCGTGGCGATATAAGTCACCAGGACGGTGGTAATACTGTCATAGCCCAGCCGGACCATTAGCGGTGCGATGATAATGGCAAAGGCGACGGCCTCTTCCCCCATACCAAATACCGCGCCGCCAAGTGAAAAGAGAATAAACAAGGCAGGGATAAAGAGAATTTCATTCCCGCGTGTATGCCGAATAAGTGCCAGGATGCCGTTATCAATGGTTCCTGTACGCATCACGATGCCAAACGCGCCGCCAATCACCAGCATAAACATGATGATGCCAACGGCTGTCCCGTATTTCGATCCTGAGGTTAATCCTTCAAACGGGAAATTCATCAGGCCCGGGCGTTCATCGCCCGTCGAGAACAGTTGCACGCGGTGATACTCAGGTTCGCCCGCCTCGTTAGTCAGAATGCGAAATGAGTGCGGATCTACGACTTTGCGTGTTTTTGTTTGACCATCAACCTGATACTGCACTTCCTGACTGTCAAACATCCCCACCGGAACTACCCAGGTGGCAAGGCTGGTTAAAATAGCAACAAAAAAGATAATCACCAGCGTATCGGGCATTGCCCATCTTCTGGTTGGTTTGGATTCAGTGATTGCGGACATAGCGCAGATATTCCCTTGCACAAAACAAAGTGGTAAGTATGCAAAGTGAGATGGCGCAATTCATTGATGCAGCGCAGTTAAGCAAGATAATCAGAAAGGATTAATGCAAATTAAGAGAATAAAAAACCGGAAATAGTGACTATTTCCGGTTCAGGTATCCGCAGCGCAAAGCTGCGGATGATGACGAGATTACTGCTGTTGTGCAGACTGAATCGCAGTCAGCGCGATGGTGTAGACGATATCGTCAACCAGTGCGCCACGGGACAGATCGTTAACCGGCTTGCGCATACCCTGCAGCATCGGCCCGATGGAGATCAGATCGGCAGAACGTTGTACCGCTTTGTAAGTGGTGTTACCGGTGTTCAGATCCGGGAAGATGAACACGGTAGCGCGACCAGCAACCGGAGAATTCGGCGCTTTGGATTTCGCAACGTCAGCCATTACCGCAGCGTCGTACTGCAGCGGACCGTCGATCATCAGGTCAGGACGTTTTTCCTGCGCCAGACGAGTTGCTTCGCGAACTTTCTCTACGTCGCTACCTGCACCAGAAGTACCGGTGGAGTAGGAGAGCATTGCAACGCGCGGTTCGATACCGAAGGCCGCGGCGGAATCAGCGGACTGAATCGCGATTTCTGCCAGCTGTTCTGCGGTCGGATCCGGGTTGATCGCACAGTCACCGTAAACGTAAACCTGTTCCGGCAGCAGCATGAAGAACACGGAAGATACCAGGGAGCTACCCGGTGCAGTTTTGATCAGCTGCAGCGGCGGACGAATGGTGTTTGCGGTGGTGTGAACAGCACCGGAAACCAGACCGTCAACTTCATCCTGTTCCAGCATCAGCGTACCGAGAACCACGTTGTCTTCCAGCTGTTCGCGGGCAACGGTTTCGGTCATACCTTTGTTCTTACGCAGTTCAACCAGGCGGCCAACATAGCTTTCGCGAACCACTTCTGGATCGACAATTTCAATGCCAGCACCCAGTTCTACGCCCTGAGATGCTGCAACGCGGTTGATCTCAGCCGGGTTACCCAGCAGTACGCAAGTTGCGATACCACGTTCAGCACAGATAGCGGCTGCTTTAACGGTACGCGGTTCGTCGCCTTCCGGCAGCACGATACGTTTGCCCGCTTTGCGCGCCAGTTCGGTCAGCTGATAACGGAAGGCTGGCGGAGACAGACGACGGCTGCGCTCAGAGGTGGCAGTTAGAGAGTCAATCCAGTCAGCGTTGATGTAGTTAGCAACGTATTCCTGAACTTTCTCGATACGCTCGTGATCGTCAACCGGAACTTCGAGGTTGAAGCTCTGCAGGCTCAGAGAAGTCTGCCAGGTGTTAGTGTTCACCATAAATACCGGCAGGCCGGTAGCGAAAGCGCGCTCGCACAGTTTGGAAATGCGCGCGTCCATTTCGTAGCCGCCAGTCAGCAGCAGGGCACCGATTTCTACGCCGTTCATGGCAGCCAGGCAAGCTGCAACCAGTACGTCAGGACGGTCTGCGGAAGTTACCAGCAGAGAACCGGCACGGAAGTGCTCCAGCATGTGCGGAATGCTGCGTGCGCAGAAAGTGACGGATTTAACGCGACGAGTGTTGATATCGCCTTCGTTGATGATGGTGGCGTTCAGGTGGCGAGCCATATCGATCGCACGGGTCGCGATCAGATCAAAGCTCCACGGCACCGCGCCGAGAACCGGCAGCGGGCTGGATTCTTGCAGCTTCGCCGGATCAACATTGTTTACTTTTGCTTTGGAAGAGTCGTCGAAAATCTCGGACAGATCCGGGCGAGTACGACCCTGTTCATCAACCGGTGCGTTCAGTTTGTTAACGATAACGCCAGTGATGTTGGTGTTTTTTGCACCACCGAAGCTGTTGCGAGTCAGTTCGATACGCTCTTTCAGCTGTTCCGGGGTGTCAGTGCCCTGAGACATAACGAAGACGATTTCCGCGTTCAGCGTTTTAGCGATTTCGTAGTTCAGAGACTGGGCAAACTGATGCTTACGTGTCGGGACCAGACCTTCAACCAGAACGACTTCAGCGTCTTTGGTGTTAGCGTGGTAGTTCGCGACGATCTCTTCCATCAGCACATCTTTCTGATTGCTGGAAAGCAGACCTTCAACGTAGCTCATTTTCAGCGGTTCAGCGGCTGTCGTGGTGGAAGAGTTCGCACGCACGATAGTCGTGGTCTGATCGGGCGCATCGCCACCGGTACGCGGCTGAGCGATAGGTTTGAAAACGCTCAGACGAACGCCTTTGCGTTCCATTGCACGGATCACGCCAAGGCTGACGCTGGTCAGACCGACGCTGGTTCCGGTAGGGATCAGCATAATAATACGGGACACGGTTTATCCTCTTTCGTTACCGCCGGTTTGGCGGGTTACAAAACAGCACCGCCAGCTGAGCTGGCGGTGTGGAATCAGGCGGTCAAGCGGCAGGCGTCTTGCGCGATAACCAGCTCTTCGTTGGTCGGAATCACAACAGCAGGGCGGGTGCCTTCTTTGTTGATGAAACCAGACTTGCCGAAACGTGCAGCCAGGTTGCGCTCATGATCAACTTCAAAGCCCAGCACGCCCAGTTTGCCCAGAGACAGTTCACGAACCATCGCGGCATTTTCACCGATACCACCGGTGAATACAACAGCGTCCAGACGACCATCCATCAGCGCGGTGTAGGCTCCGATGTATTTCGCCAGACGGTGGCAGTAAACGTCCATTGCGCGCTTCGCGTCTTCTTTTGTCGCGTAGTTGTCTTCAACATAACGGCAGTCGCTGGTGACTTCGGTCAGACCCAGCAGGCCAGACTCTTTGGTCAGCATTTTGTTGATTGCGTCAACGCTCATGCCCAGAGTGTCGTGCAGGTGGAAGATGATCGCAGGATCGATATCGCCAGAGCGAGTACCCATTACCAGACCTTCCAGCGGGGTCAGACCCATAGAGGTGTCAACGCATTTACCGTTGCGGATAGCAGAAACGGAACCACCGTTACCCAGGTGGCAGGTGATAATGTTCAGCTCTTCTACCGGTTTGTTCAGCATTTTTGCCGCTTCCTGGGTTACATAGAAGTGGCTGGTGCCGTGCGCGCCGTAACGACGGATGCCATGCTCTTTGTACAGGTTGTACGGCAGGGCGTAGAGGTAAGACTCTTCCGGCATAGTCTGGTGGAACGCGGTGTCAAATACAGCAACGTTTTTGTCTTTCAGCTGAGGGAAAGATTTCAGTGCTTCTTCGATACCGATCAGGTGAGCCGGGTTGTGCAGCGGTGCAAAAGAAGCTGCATCTTTGATACCCTGAATAACAGACTCATCGATCACTACGGAGCTGGTATACTTTTCGCCGCCGTGTACGATACGGTGACCGATAGCGGTCAGCTGCGCAGACAGTTCTGGTTTTTGTGCCAGAATAGTATTAACGATAAAGTTGAGCGCTTCGCTGTGAGCGGCGCCTGCACCTAAAGCCGCTTCCTGTTTATTGCCGTCCATTTTCCATTTGATACGTGCTTCGGGCAGGTGGAAACATTCGGCTAAACCAGAAAGGTACTCTTCACCATTCACTGCATCGATGATTGCAAATTTCAGTGAAGAACTACCGCAGTTCAGAACCAGTACTAACTTACTCGACATGGAAGTACCTATAATTGATACGTGGCTAAAAAAACGTCAGGGAGCCATAGAGCGTAGCGCATGATGACACTGACATTTATGATTAACATCATGCACTGCAAATTTTTTTTGCATGATGGAAGAAATATCTTGAGTCTATGCCATTTTGCGTAATTTTCAGCCAATGGCATAATGTATATGAATTTGACGACTCAATGAATATGTACTACTTAGGCCTTCAGGCTGCTAAAGGATACCTGATAGTGGGTATGGAAGACAAAATGTTTTGAACGTTGTCCCGCTGAGTTGTGAATTTGCACAAATTTTTGAATCTTTATATGTGAAGTTGAGGTGAAGCATGTCAACGCCGGATAATCGTTCTGTTAATTTTTTTAGCTTGTTTCGCCGGGGACAGCATTACTCAAAGACGTGGCCGCTGGAAAAACGCCTTGCCCCGGTCTTTGTCGAAAATCGCGTTATCAAGATGACGCGCTATGCGATCCGTTTTATGCCGCCAATCGCCGTATTTACTCTCTGCTGGCAGATTGCCCTGGGCGGACAACTGGGCCCGGCAGTTGCCACTGCGCTGTTCGCCTTAAGTTTACCCATGCAGGGACTATGGTGGCTGGGCAAGCGTTCTGTAACGCCATTACCCCCTGCAATCCTTAACTGGTTTTATGAAGTTCGCGGTAAATTGCAGGAGTCTGGACAGGTGTTGGCACCCGTTGAAGGCAAGCCTGATTACCAGGCATTAGCTGACACGCTTAAGCGCGCCTTCAAACAACTGGATAAAACTTTCCTTGATGATTTGTAATTGACCCCTGATTACGCATATAAAAGAAGGCATACTCAGCCTTCTTTTTTTTCACCGTAGTAGAGTGATACAGGAGTCAACAATGGAAATGACCAACGCGCAACGTCTTATTTTGTCTAACCAGTACAAAATGATGACTATGCTTGATCCGGCAAATGCTGAACGTTACCGTCGCCTGCAAACAATCATTGAGCGTGGTTATGGATTACAGATGCGTGAACTGGATCGCGAGTTTGGCGAGCTGAAAGAAGAAACCTGCCGCACTATCATCGACATTATGGAGATGTATCACGCGCTGCATGTGTCCTGGTCTAATTTGCAGGACCAGCAGTCCATCGATGAACGCCGTGTTACCTTCCTCGGCTTTGACGCCGCCACCGAAGCTCGTTATCTCGGTTATGTGCGCTTTATGGTTAACGTGGAGGGGCGCTATACCCATTTTGACGCCGGAACTCACGGTTTTAACGCACAGACGCCAATGTGGGAAAAATATCAGCGCATGCTTAATGTGTGGCATGCCTGCCCGCGTCAGTACCATTTGAGCGCCAACGAAATTAATCAAATTATCAACGCCTGAGGAGGCCCATGTGCGGTGCAAAGGTTTTCTGTTTGATCTTGATGGAACGCTGGTGGACTCCCTGCCTGCGGTAGAACGGGCGTGGAGCAACTGGGCCAGACGTCATGGGTTAGCGCCGGAAGAGGTGCTGGCTTTCATTCACGGTAAACAGGCCATCACCTCTTTGCGCCATTTTATGGTGGGCAAATCCGAGGCAGACATTGCTGCCGAATTTACGCGTCTGGAGCAAATCGAGGCCACGGAAACCGAAGGTATTACCGCGCTTCCGGGGGCAGTCGCTTTACTCAATCATCTGAATAAAGTGGGGATTCCATGGGCCATTGTGACGTCTGGCTCCATGCCCGTAGCGCGAGCGCGCCACAAAATAGCCGGGCTTCCCGCGCCAGAGGTGTTTGTGACCGCTGAGCGAGTGAAGCGCGGAAAACCAGAACCTGATGCGTATCTGTTAGGCGCGCAGCTGCTGGGGCTTGCGCCGCAGGAATGTGTGGTGGTGGAAGATGCTCCCGCTGGCGTGCTTTCAGGCCTGGCGGCGGGTTGTCATGTAATTGCGGTTAACGCTCCGGCAGATACCCCGCGCCTGAATGAGGTCGATTTAGTCCTCCACAGTCTGGAGCAAATTACTGTGACCAAACAGCCAAATGGCGATGTTATTATTCAGTGAAACACCTGATCATGATTTAGCCCCGTCTCGTCGGGGCTTTTTTATGGCAGAATCAAGTCATCCCCCTCAATTAACAAGGATAAGTTGTGAACGGTGAATTGATTTGGGTTCTTTCATTACTGGCCGTTGCCATCGTCTTGTTTGCGACGGGCAGAGTGCGTATGGATGCGGTCGCTTTGTTTGTTATTGTCGCGTTTGCATTAAGCGGAACGCTGACGGTCCCCGAAGTATTTTCCGGCTTTTCCGATCCTAACGTTGTCCTGATTGCCGCCTTGTTCATTATTGGCGATGGTTTGGTCCGTACCGGTGTTGCCACCGTAATGGGGACATGGCTGGTCAAAGTGGCAGGCAACAGTGAAATCAAAATGTTGGTTTTGTTGATGCTGACCGTCGCGGGGCTTGGCGCGTTTATGAGTTCAACCGGCGTTGTCGCTATCTTTATTCCCGTGGTGTTAAGCGTTGCCATGCGTATGCAAACGTCGCCGTCGCGCCTGATGATGCCGTTAAGTTTTGCCGGGCTGATAAGCGGCATGATGACGCTGGTGGCGACGCCGCCGAACCTGGTAGTCAACAGTGAATTGCTGCGTGAAGGCTATCATGGTTTTAGTTTCTTTAGCGTAACACCTATTGGCCTGGTCGTGCTGGTGCTGGGTATTTTGTATATGTTAGTGATGCGTTTCATGCTGAAAGGGGATACCCAGACCCCACAGCGCGAAGGCTGGACGCGTCGAACCTTTCGCGATCTTATCCGTGAATATCGACTGACCGGGCGTGCGCGTCGTCTGGCTATTCGCCCCGGTTCGCCAATGATTGGTCAACGGCTGGACGATCTCAAATTACGTGAGCGTTATGGCGCTAACGTCATCGGTGTTGAACGCTGGCGGCGTTTTCGTCGCGTTATCGTGAATGTTAACGGGGTTTCTGAATTTCGCGCGCGTGACGTTTTGCTTATTGATATGTCTGCGGCTGATGTCGATCTCCGGCAATTTTGTAGTGAGCAGTTGCTGGAGCCGATGGTACTACGCGGCGAGTATTTTTCTGACCAGGCACTTGATGTGGGCATGGCAGAGATTTCATTAATTCCTGAGTCAGAACTTATTGGTAAATCGGTGCGCGAAATTGGTTTTCGTACCCGCTACGGACTGAATGTGGTGGGGCTAAAGCGCAATGGCGAGGCGATGGAAGGTTCGCTGGCGGATGAGCCTCTGCTGCTGGGCGATATCATCCTGGTTGTAGGTAACTGGAAACTGATCGGTATGCTGGCAAAACAGGGGCGTGACTTTGTGGCGCTGAACTTACCCGAAGAGGTGAGTGAAGCATCGCCAGCACACAGTCAGGCACCTCATGCCATTTTTTGCCTGGTGTTGATGGTAGCGTTAATGCTTACCGATGAAATCCCTAATCCTGTTGCCGCTATCATCGCCTGCCTGCTGATGGGGAAATTCCGTTGTATCGATGCTGAAAGCGCCTATAAATCCATTCACTGGCCGAGCATTATTTTGATCGTTGGGATGATGCCGTTTGCTGTGGCATTACAGAAAACGGGAGGTGTCGCGCTGGCGGTGAAAGGGCTGATGGACATTGGCGGCGGTTACGGGCCACATATGATGCTGGGTTGTTTGTTTGTCTTGTCGGCGGTTATTGGGCTATTTATCTCTAATACCGCAACGGCAGTGTTGATGGCTCCGATTGCGCTGGCTGCTGCCAAAACGATGGGTGTGTCGCCTTATCCATTTGCGATGGTCGTGGCGATGGCAGCATCCGCCGCCTTTATGACACCGGTTTCTTCACCTGTTAACACACTGGTTTTAGGCCCGGGAAATTACAGCTTCAGTGACTTTGTGAAGTTGGGGGTACCGTTCACCATTATCGTGATGGCGGTTTGTGTGGTGATGATCCCGATGCTGTTTCCGTTTTGACAAGAGCCTGATGTCGCATCCGGCGCTTATTGCCTGATGCGACGCAGACTCCGGTTGCTTACAGCGGTGAATCCTGGCTAATCTCATCGAGCGAAAGATGGAAGCTGGGAACAAAGACTTCCATGAAGTAGTCCATCTCCTGGCTGCGGCGCGCTTCAAGCGTCGCTTCCAGTCGCGTTTTTGCCAGCAAGAATTCATTATTTCCCGCCGCGAGTTCTTCCAGACATTTCAGATATGCACACAGTGCATCTGCCTGTTTCACCAGAGATTTCTCTTCATCGCTGTATGCATGCTCGTCAATTAACGGCGCAAAAATATCCTGCAGCTCTTCCGGAACCATATCGACCAGTTTTTGCTGAGCGATTTTTTCAATAGCCTTGTATTCCTGAGCGATTTGCGAATTGAAGTATTTCACCGGGGTAGGGAGATCGCCGGTAAGCACTTCTGAGGCATCGTGGTACATCGCCAGTAAAGCGATACGTTCGGCGTTGACATTACCGCCAAATTTACGATTTTTGATAGCTGCCAGCGCATGGGCGACCATCGCTACCTGCAAACTGTGTTCGGACACATTTTCCGTCCGCACGTTGCGCATTAGCGGCCAGCGGTTAATGAGTTTCAGGCGGGAGAGATGGGCAAAAAAATGGCTCTGTTTCATAGTGACCTTACGTATGATGACATCATCAGGTCATTGTGGCGGGATAACACTGCCGGATGCAATCTCCGGCAGTGAAATTAAGATTACAGCTGATGATAACCAGAAAGGAAACGCGCGAACTTACTCAAAGACAGCTCGATATCATCAACACGTGGTAGTGTGACAATGCGGAAGTGATCCGGCCACGGCCAGTTGAATGCTGTCCCTTGAACCAGCAGGACTTTTTCCTGCAACAGGAAATCCAGCACCATTTTCTGGTCGTCGTGAATGTTAAAGCGTTTAGCGTCGATTTTCGGGAACATATACAGCGCACCGCGCGGTTTCACGCAGGAAACGCCCGGAATGTCGTTGATCAATTCCCACGCGCGGTTACGCTGCTCATAAAGACGCCCGCCGGGAGTAATAAATTCACTGATGCTCTGATAACCGCCTAGTGCGGTCTGAATGGCGTGTTGCGCAGGAACGTTAGCACACAGGCGCATTGAAGCCAGCATTTCCAGACCTTCGATGTAACCTTTGGCGTGTTTTTTCGGCCCGTTCAACACCATCCACCCCTGACGGAAGCCTGCAACGCGGTACGTTTTCGACAATCCGTTAAAGGTAATGGTCAGCAGATCAGGTGCCAGCGGCGCAATTGAGTGATGCTCAGCGTCGTCGTAGAGAATTTTGTCATAAATTTCATCGGCGAAGATAATGAGATTATGCTGACGTGCAATCTCCACTATCTCCATTAAAAGCTCTTTGGAATATACCGCGCCGGTTGGGTTATTTGGGTTGATAATAACGATCCCACGCGTACGAGGCGTAATTTTAGCGCGAATATCATCAAGGTCCGGGAACCAGTCAGAGGATTCATCGCAAAGATAATGCACCGCTTTACCGCTGGAGAGCGAAACCGCTGCGGTCCATAGTGGGTAATCAGGTGCAGGAACCAACATTTCGTCCCCGCTGTTCAGCAATGCCTGCATTGCCTGAACGATAAGCTCCGATACACCATTGCCGATGTAAATATCTTCCACGGTAACATCACGCATGCCACGAGCCTGGTAGTGCTGCATGATGGCTTTACGCGCGGAGTAAAGCCCTTTGGAATCGCAATACCCTTGAGCGGTAGGCAGGTTGCGAATCACGTCAACGAGGATTTCATCTGGCGCGTCAAAACCGAACGGGGCAGGGTTGCCGATGTTCAGTTTCAGTACCTTGTTACCTTCTTCTTCCAGGCGTTTTGCTTCTTTCAGCACCGGACCACGGATGTCGTAACAGACATTCTCTAATTTGCTGGATTTTTCAATGGGGGACATGAATCTTGACCTTTTTTGCTGTTATCGCCACTCCCTGCCGTGGAAGTCAGCTTAGAACAATGTACTCCCCCAGGACGGCGTTTTGAAGGTCTGCAGAATAAGATTTTGCCAGAGGGGAAGACTCGATTGTGCTGTTAATAACTTAATAATGGCAAAATAATGAGGTGTATATGCTTAGTAATTAATGTTATGTAGTGAATTGTTCTGATTCTTAATTGTGAGTGTGGTTTTTTTATCTGTAAGATAATTGTTTGAAAATGCCTCGTTTAAGAATTCACTAATGAATCGTGATGATGATATTTCCGCATTACGGAGAGTTTAACAGCGTGATGATTTCCGAGGTGTCGTAATGGGTGCAAGGTGTGAAACTATTGTTAAGCGGGATTAATGAATGAGGATGATGCTAATTAATTATTATTTAATATTCAAAAAGGTTTTGTTGTGCTTATTAATAATAGAAGATTACTTTGCCTAACATAACATAACTTTGCATCAGATAATTCGCAATGACCCTTATAAATAAAAGGTTTTTGGGGTAAAATGCTCGCATAAATGACGGATCCCTGCTCTTGATGCCGCCTCACCATTGCTGTTTGTACGTGTTCGCGTATGACCAGCGATGCTGCACGAGAGTGGAACAAGGACTCACATTTACATTTATACAAACACGCGCATGTCATAAATACAAAAGAGTGAGTAACTTAATAGATATGCGATTCCTGAAGATATATTCTGTGATCTACTTCAGGCATTATAACGGAACAATGTGAGTCGCTTTTTTAGTGCAACTCATATGCATTTTTACTTTCGTCCGGGTTCCGGATGAAACTGCCAGGGAGGCACATTACAAATGGAATTGCTTGTTTGTGTGTGCACAGCATTAACCAGCTCAGTACGAGCCGCCAGTAAGTGATAATATATGATAAGTGCAAATCGTCCGATAATTAACCTCGACCTCGATCTGCTGAGAACATTTGTTGCTGTTGCCGATCTGAACACTTTTGCTGCCGCAGCTGCCGCTGTGTGTCGTACTCAGTCCGCCGTAAGTCAGCAAATGCAGCGTCTGGAACAACTCGTTGGGAAAGAACTGTTCGCTCGTCACGGTCGCAACAAACTGTTAACTGAACATGGCATTCAACTTCTTGGTTACGCCAGGAAAATCCTGCGTTTTAATGATGAGGCCTGCTCATCATTAATGTTCAGTAATCTTCAGGGCGTGTTAACTATCGGTGCTTCAGATGAATCTGCCGATACGATCTTACCTTTCCTGTTAAATCGCGTGAGTTCGGTTTATCCGAAACTAGCGCTGGATGTCCGCGTTAAACGTAATGCCTACATGGCAGAAATGCTGGAATCCCAGGAAGTGGATTTGATGGTAACCACCCATCGTCCTTCAACGTTTAAGGCATTGAACCTGCGTACCTCGCCAACACACTGGTACTGCGCAGCGGAATACGTATTGCAAAAAGGCGAGCCGATCCCTCTTGTATTGCTGGATGATCCTAGCCCGTTTCGCGATATGGTGCTGGCGACGCTTAATAAAGCAGATATTCCATGGCGACTGGCTTATGTCGCCTCGACGCTTCCGGCCGTTCGTGCGGCAGTGAAAGCCGGTCTTGGTGTGACAGCAAGGCCGGTCGAGATGATGAGTCCTGATCTGCGTGTGCTGAGTGGGGTAGATGGCTTACCGCCGCTACCCGATACCGAATATTTGTTGTGCTATGACCCGTCCAGTAATAATGAGCTGGCTCAGGTGATTTATCAGGCGATGGAGAGCTACCATAATCCGTGGCAATACAGCCCAATGTCTGCTCCGGAAGGCGATGACTCATTGTTAATTGAAAGGGATATCGAGTAATCGACGGACCATAGATAATTTCTAAGACAATAGTGTAAAAACGAGCCGCTGGGGGTGTTTTAAACCCCAGCGGCTTTTTTTTAGTAAAAAGCCTTCCTCGTATCGTGCAGAACGCACAAAACTGTTCATTTTTCAATCACCAGAGATTCACGTCCCGAACGCACAAATAATCGCCTGAAAAAAATCACCTGCTACAATGATGTTAAAAAATACGTAAATTTGTTGCTGCGTTTTTGTTATGGAATGACAAAAGCGTGTCACAGATCAAGAAAATACTCTCTTTTGGGGGGAGGAATCGACACAAATTCCTGTCAAAATAGACCCGTATTTTTTCCATTGCTTCACAACGGACACGATTCAACAACATCTAATTATCCTGGAGTCGTCAAGGATCTGGGGTGAAAGGGCATTAAATGCTAATGGTGTTGATATTATGTAAACTAATGTGAAGAAACTTTTGTTAAAGTTGACAAAAGGTTATAGAAAGGAGTAAAAGACCACATCAATTAGCTGTATAAAAGAGTTTCTACAGTGATTGTAAGGTTTTTTTTATTCCTCCCCATGAATCGATGTGGCGTCCATCTGCCGTGAAGAGCAGTGAATCTGGCGCTACTTTTGATGAGTAAGCAATGAGTATGTCAACATCCACTGAAGTCATCGCTCATCACTGGGCATTCGCTATCTTTCTTATCGTTGCCATTGGCCTGTGTTGCCTGATGCTGGTAGGCGGTTGGTTTTTAGGCGGTCGCGCACGCGCGAGGTCGAAAAACGTTCCGTTTGAATCCGGTATCGACTCGGTCGGCTCCGCCCGCTTACGCCTGTCCGCCAAGTTTTATCTGGTGGCCATGTTCTTCGTTATCTTCGACGTTGAAGCGCTGTATCTGTTCGCATGGTCAACCTCTATCCGCGAAAGCGGCTGGGTAGGCTTTGTGGAAGCTGCAATTTTTATTTTTGTGTTACTGGCAGGTCTGGTTTATCTGGTGCGTATTGGCGCGCTGGACTGGACGCCCGCGCGTTCACGCCGCGAGCGTATGAACCCGGAAACGAACAGTATCGCTAATCGTCAACGCTAACCGCGAGGCATTAAGATGGATTATACGCTCACCCGCATAGATCCCAACGGTGAGAACGACCGTTACCCCCTGCAAAAGCAGGAGATCGTAACCGACCCTCTGGAGCAAGAAGTTAACAAAAACGTGTTTATGGGCAAGCTCAATGACATGGTTAACTGGGGTCGTAAAAACTCAATTTGGCCGTATAACTTCGGTCTTTCCTGCTGTTACGTTGAGATGGTGACTTCGTTTACCGCGGTGCATGACGTGGCACGTTTTGGCGCAGAAGTATTGCGTGCTTCGCCGCGTCAGGCTGACCTGATGGTGGTTGCAGGAACCTGCTTTACCAAAATGGCACCGGTTATTCAGCGTCTGTATGACCAGATGCTGGAACCAAAATGGGTTATCTCAATGGGTGCCTGTGCCAACTCTGGCGGTATGTACGATATTTATTCCGTTGTGCAGGGCGTCGATAAATTCATTCCGGTTGATGTGTATATCCCGGGCTGCCCGCCACGTCCTGAAGCGTACATGCAGGCACTGATGCTGTTGCAGGAATCTATCGGTAAAGAACGTCGTCCGCTCTCCTGGGTGGTTGGCGATCAGGGCGTTTATCGCGCCAATATGCAATCAGAGCGCGAACGCAAGCGCGGTGAACGCATTGCCGTAACCAACCTGCGTACACCTGACGAGATTTAATTTGCGCCTGTCGGCAAAGGGATTTTTCTTCGCTTATTCCTAAATCTATTTCGCGAAGCTTACTGCGCCGACAGTCACCACGGACCATTTGCAATGGTGAACAATATGACCGACTTAACCGCGCAAGAACCCGCCTGGCAGACCCGCGATCATCTTGATGATCCGGTGATTGGCGAACTGCGCAACCGTTTTGGGCCGGATGCCTTTACTGTTCAGGCGACTCGCACCGGGGTTCCCGTTGTGTGGATCAAGCGTGAACAATTACTGGAAGTGGGTGATTTCTTAAAGAAACTGCCGAAACCTTACGTCATGCTGTTTGACTTACACGGCATGGACGAACGTCTGCGCACACACCGCGAAGGGTTACCTGCCGCGGATTTTTCCGTTTTCTACCATCTGATTTCTATTGATCGTAACCGCGACATCATGCTGAAGGTGGCGCTGGCAGAAAACGACCTGCACGTACCGACCTTCACCAAGCTGTTCCCGAACGCTAACTGGTATGAGCGTGAAACCTGGGATCTGTTTGGCATTACTTTCGACGGTCACCCCAATTTGCGCCGCATCATGATGCCGCAAACCTGGAAAGGTCACCCGCTGCGTAAAGATTACCCGGCGCGCGCTACCGAATTCTCGCCGTTTGAGCTGACCAAAGCCAAACAGGATCTGGAGATGGAAGCCCTGACCTTCAAACCGGAAGAGTGGGGGATGAAGCGCGGCACCGAAAATGAAGACTTCATGTTCCTCAACCTCGGTCCGAACCACCCGTCGGCGCACGGTGCTTTCCGTATCGTTTTGCAACTCGATGGCGAAGAGATTGTCGACTGCGTACCAGACATCGGTTACCACCATCGTGGTGCGGAGAAAATGGGCGAGCGCCAGTCATGGCACAGCTACATTCCGTATACCGACCGTATCGAATATCTCGGTGGCTGTGTTAACGAGATGCCGTATGTACTGGCGGTAGAGAAACTGGCCGGGATCACCGTACCAGATCGCGTTAACGTGATCCGCGTAATGCTCTCCGAACTGTTCCGCATTAACAGCCATCTGCTGTACATCTCGACCTTTATTCAGGACGTCGGTGCGATGACGCCAGTGTTCTTCGCTTTTACCGATCGTCAGAAAATCTACGATCTGGTGGAAGCGATCACGGGTTTTCGTATGCACCCGGCGTGGTTCCGTATTGGCGGCGTAGCGCACGACCTGCCGCGTGGCTGGGATCGCCTGCTGCGTGAGTTCCTCGACTGGATGCCGAAACGTCTGGCGTCTTATGAGAAAGCGGCGCTGCAAAACACCATTTTGAAAGGCCGTTCCCAGGGCGTAGCCGCCTACGGCGCGAAAGAGGCGCTGGAGTGGGGCACCACTGGTGCTGGTTTGCGCGCTACCGGGATCGACTTCGATGTGCGTAAGGCGCGTCCTTATTCTGGCTATGAAAACTTCGACTTTGAAATCCCGGTTGGTGGTGGTGTTTCTGACTGCTACACCCGCGTAATGCTGAAAGTGGAAGAACTGCGTCAGAGTCTGCGCATTCTTGAGCAGTGCCTCAACAACATGCCGGAAGGCCCGTTCAAAGCGGATCACCCGCTGACCACGCCGCCGCCGAAAGAGCGCACGCTGCAACATATCGAAACCCTGATCACCCACTTCCTGCAAGTGTCGTGGGGGCCGGTGATGCCTGCCAATGAATCTTTCCAGATGATTGAGGCGACCAAAGGGATCAACAGTTACTACCTGACCAGCGACGGCAGCACCATGAGTTATCGCACCCGTATCCGTACGCCGAGTTATGCGCATTTGCAGCAAATTCCGGCGGCGATCCGCGGCAGCCTGGTGTCTGACCTGATTGTTTATCTGGGCAGTATCGATTTTGTTATGTCAGATGTGGACCGCTAATTATGCACGAGAATCAACAACCACAAACCGAGGCTTTTGAGCTGAGTGCGGCTGAGCGTGAAGCGATTGAGCACGAGATGCACCACTACGAAGACCCGCGTGCGGCGTCCATTGAAGCGCTGAAAATCGTTCAGAAACAGCGTGGATGGGTGCCAGACGGCGCGATCCACGCGATCGCTGACGTTCTGGGTATTCCCGCAAGTGATGTCGAAGGCGTGGCTACTTTCTACAGCCAGATCTTCCGCCAGCCGGTTGGTCGCCATGTGATCCGTTATTGCGACAGCGTGGTCTGTCACATTAACGGTTACCAGGGCATTCAGGCGGCACTGGAGAAAAAACTGAACATCAAACCAGGGCAAACGACGTTTGACGGTCGCTTTACGCTGCTGCCAACTTGCTGCCTGGGGAACTGCGACAAAGGGCCAAACATGATGATCGATGAGGACACTCACGCGCATCTGACCCCGGAAGCGATTCCTGAACTGCTGGAGCGGTATAAATGAAAAACATTATCCGTACTCCCGAAACGCATCCGCTGACCTGGCGTCTGCGTGATGACAAACAGCCAGTGTGGCTGGACGAATATCGCAGCAAAAACGGTTACGAAGGAGCGCGTAAGGCGCTGACCGGGCTGTCTCCGGACGAGATCGTCAATCAGGTTAAAGACGCTGGCCTGAAAGGGCGCGGCGGTGCGGGCTTCTCGACTGGCCTGAAATGGAGCCTGATGCCGAAAGACGAATCCATGAACATCCGTTACCTGCTGTGTAACGCCGATGAAATGGAGCCGGGCACTTATAAAGACCGCCTGCTGATGGAGCAACTGCCGCACCTGCTGGTGGAAGGCATGCTCATCTCCGCATTTGCGCTGAAAGCTTATCGTGGCTACATCTTCTTGCGTGGCGAATATATCGAGGCGGCAGTGAATCTGCGCCGTGCCATTGCCGAAGCCACCGAAGCAGGGCTGCTTGGCAAAAACATTATGGGAACAGGTTTCGATTTCGAACTGTTCGTCCATACCGGGGCAGGGCGCTACATCTGCGGGGAAGAAACAGCGTTAATCAACTCCCTGGAAGGGCGTCGCGCTAACCCACGCTCGAAGCCCCCCTTCCCGGCAACCTCTGGCGTTTGGGGCAAACCGACCTGTGTCAACAACGTCGAAACCCTGTGTAACGTTCCGGCGATCCTCGCTAACGGCGTGGAGTGGTATCAGAACATCTCGAAAAGCAAAGATGCTGGCACCAAGCTGATGGGCTTCTCCGGTCGGGTGAAAAATCCGGGCCTGTGGGAACTGCCGTTCGGCACTACCGCACGCGAGATCCTCGAAGATTACGCCGGTGGTATGCGTGACGGCCTGAAATTCAAAGCCTGGCAGCCAGGTGGTGCGGGCACTGACTTCCTGACCGAAGCGCACCTTGACCTGCCGATGGAATTCGAAAGTATCGGTAAAGCGGGCAGCCGTCTGGGTACGGCGCTGGCGATGGCGGTTGACCATGAGATCAACATGGTGTCGCTGGTACGAAACCTGGAAGAATTTTTCGCCCGTGAGTCCTGCGGCTGGTGTACGCCGTGCCGCGACGGTTTGCCGTGGAGCGTGAAAATTCTGCGCGCGCTGGAGCGTGGCGAAGGTCAGCCGGGCGATATCGAAACACTTGAGCAACTGTGTCGATTCTTAGGTCCGGGTAAAACTTTCTGTGCCCACGCACCTGGTGCAGTGGAGCCGTTACAGAGCGCCATCAAATATTTCCGCGAAGAATTTGAGGCGGGAATCAAACAGCCGTTCAGCAATACCCATTTGATTAATGGGATTCAGCCGAACCTGCTGAAAGAGCGCTGGTAACCGAATTTCGATTAACGCTCAGTCTCTGACTGAGAAAACTGGAAGCATGCTAATGGCTACAATTCATGTAGACGGCAAAGAATACGAGGTTAACGGAGCGGACAACCTGCTGGAAGCTTGTCTGTCTCTGGGCCTTGATATTCCTTACTTTTGCTGGCATCCGGCGCTGGGAAGCGTCGGTGCTTGCCGCCAGTGTGCGGTGAAGCAATACCAAAACGCGGAAGACACGCGTGGTCGCCTGGTTATGTCCTGTATGACACCGGCTTCCGATGGCACCTTTATTTCCATTGATGACGAAGAAGCGAAACAGTTCCGTGAAAGCGTGGTCGAGTGGTTGATGACCAACCACCCGCACGATTGTCCGGTATGTGAAGAAGGCGGTAACTGCCATCTTCAGGATATGACCGTGATGACCGGACACAGCTTCCGTCGCTACCGTTTCACCAAACGTACCCACCGCAATCAGGATCTGGGGCCGTTCATCTCTCACGAAATGAACCGTTGCATCGCCTGCTACCGCTGCGTGCGTTACTACAAAGATTACGCTGACGGTACAGATCTGGGCGTTTACGGTGCACATGACAACGTCTACTTCGGTCGCCCGGGAGACGGCACCCTGGAAAGCGAATTCTCCGGTAACCTGGTCGAAATTTGCCCGACCGGCGTATTCACCGACAAAACGCACTCCGAGCGTTATAACCGTAAATGGGATATGCAGTTTGCGCCGAGCATCTGCCAGCAATGTTCCATCGGCTGTAACATCAGCCCCGGCGAGCGTTATGGCGAACTGCGTCGTATCGAAAACCGTTACAACGGTACGGTAAACCACTACTTCCTCTGCGACCGAGGTCGTTTCGGTTACGGCTACGTCAACCTGAAAGATCGTCCGCGTCAGCCAGTACAGCGTCGTGGCGATGATTTCATTACCCTCAACGCCGAACAGGCAATGCAGGGCGCGGCAGATATTCTGCGTCAGTCGAAGAAAGTCATCGGCATCGGTTCTCCGCGTGCCAGCGTGGAAAGCAACTTTGCGCTGCGTGAGCTGGTGGGCGAAGAAAACTTCTATACCGGTATCGCTCACGGTGAGCAGGAACGTCTGAAACTGGCGCTAAAAGTGCTGCGTGAAGGCGGCATTTATACTCCGGCTCTGCGCGAAATCGAATCTTATGATGCGGTACTGGTGCTGGGCGAAGACGTTACCCAGACCGGCGCACGCGTTGCGCTGGCAGTGCGTCAGGCGGTGAAAGGTAAAGCACGCGAAATGGCGGCAGCACAGAAAGTGGCTGACTGGCAGATTGCGGCAATCCTCAACATTGGCCAACGAGCGAAGCATCCGCTGTTTGTGACTAACGTTGATGACACCCGTCTGGATGATATCGCGGCGTGGACTTACCGCGCACCGGTTGAAGATCAGGCGCGTTTAGGTTTTGCCATTGCTCATGCGTTGGATAACTCCGCGCCAGCGGTTGAGGGTATCGAGCCTGAACTGCAAAGCAAAATCGACGTCATCGTGCAGGCACTGGCAGGTGCGAAGAAACCGTTAATTATCTCCGGGACGAACGCTGGTAGCGCTGAAGTGATTCAGGCTGCGGCTAACGTGGCGAAAGCCCTGAAAGGTCGCGGCGCTGACGTCGGTATCACCATGATTGCCCGTTCCGTCAACAGCATGGGGCTGGGCATTATGGGCGGTGGATCGCTTGAAGAAGCGTTGACCGAACTGGAAACCGGACGCGCCGACGCGGTGGTGGTGCTGGAGAACGATCTGCATCGTCACGCTTCCGCTACCCGCGTGAATGCTGCGCTGGCGAAAGCGCCGCTGGTGATGGTGGTTGACCATCAACGCACAGCGATTATGGAAAACGCCCATCTGGTGCTTTCCGCCGCCAGCTTTGCTGAAAGTGACGGTACGGTGATCAACAACGAAGGCCGTGCCCAACGTTTCTTCCAGGTTTACGATCCGGCCTATTACGACAGCAAAACTGTGATGCTGGAAAGCTGGCGCTGGCTGCACTCGCTGCACAGTACCCTGCTGAGCCGTGAAGTGGACTGGACGCAGCTCGACCATGTGATTGACGCCGTTGTGGCGAAAATCCCGGAACTGGCGGGAATCAAAGATGCTGCGCCGGACGCGACATTCCGTATTCGTGGGCAGAAACTGGCCCGTGAGCCGCACCGTTACAGTGGTCGTACCGCCATGCGCGCCAACATCAGCGTTCATGAGCCGCGTCAGCCTCAGGATATTGACACCATGTTCACCTTCTCAATGGAGGGTAACAACCAGCCGACCGCGCACCGTTCGCAAGTGCCGTTTGCCTGGGCGCCGGGCTGGAACTCCCCTCAGGCGTGGAACAAATTCCAGGACGAAGTGGGCGGCAAACTGCGTTTTGGCGATCCGGGCGTGCGTCTGTTTGAAACCAGCGAAAACGGTCTGGATTACTTCACCAGCGTACCGGCACGCTTCCAGCCGCAGGACGGGAAATGGCGTATCGCGCCGTACTACCACTTGTTTGGCAGCGATGAATTGTCACAGCGTGCTCCGGTCTTCCAGAGCCGTATGCCGCAGCCGTACATCAAACTCAACCCCGCGGATGCCGCGAAGTTGGGGGTGAACGCGGGTACACGCGTCTCCTTTAGTTACGATGGCAACACGGTCACGCTGCCGGTTGAAATCGCCGAAGGACTGACGGCAGGGCAGGTGGGCTTGCCGATGGGCATGTCCGGCATTGCTCCGGTGCTGGCTGGCGCGCATCTTGAGGATCTCAAGGAGGCACAACAATGAGTTGGATATCACCGGAACTGATTGAGATCCTGCTGACCATCCTCAAAGCGGTGGTGATCCTGCTGGTGGTTGTCACCTGCGGGGCATTCATGAGCTTTGGCGAACGTCGCCTGCTGGGTCTGTTCCAGAACCGTTACGGACCTAACCGTGTTGGCTGGGGCGGTTCGCTCCAGCTGGTCGCGGACATGATCAAAATGTTCTTTAAAGAAGACTGGATCCCGAAATTCTCGGATCGCGTCATCTTTACTCTGGCACCGATGATTGCCTTTACCTCGCTGCTGCTGGCCTTTGCGATTGTGCCAGTCAGTCCGGGTTGGGTGGTTGCCGACCTGAACATCGGGATTTTGTTCTTCCTGATGATGGCAGGTCTGGCGGTTTACGCGGTGCTGTTTGCGGGCTGGTCAAGTAACAACAAATACTCGCTGCTGGGTGCGATGCGTGCTTCTGCGCAGACCCTGAGCTACGAAGTGTTCCTCGGGCTTTCCCTGATGGGCGTGGTGGCGCAGGCCGGTTCATTCAACATGACCGACATCGTTAACAGCCAGGCGCACGTGTGGAACGTCATCCCGCAATTCTTTGGTTTTATTACCTTTGCCATCGCGGGCGTGGCGGTGTGTCACCGTCACCCGTTTGACCAGCCGGAAGCCGAGCAGGAACTGGCGGATGGTTACCACATTGAATATTCCGGCATGAAGTTCGGTCTGTTCTTCGTGGGCGAATACATCGGGATTGTGACCATCTCCGCATTGATGGTGACGCTGTTCTTTGGTGGCTGGCAAGGCCCGTTGTTACCGCCATTCATCTGGTTCGCGCTGAAAACCGCGTTCTTTATGATGATGTTCATTTTGATTCGTGCGTCGTTACCGCGTCCGCGTTATGACCAGGTAATGTCCTTCGGCTGGAAAATCTGCCTGCCGCTGACGCTGATCAACTTGCTGGTAACGGCGGCTGTCATTCTCTGGCAGGCGCAATAAGGGGCACTAAGACCATGACCTTAAAAGAATTGTTAGTAGGTTTCGGCACCCAGGTTCGTAGTATCTGGATGATCGGCCTGCACGCGTTCGCCAAACGCGAAACGCGAATGTACCCGGAAGAGCCGGTCTATCTGCCGCCCCGTTATCGTGGTCGCATCGTTCTGACCCGCGACCCGGATGGCGAAGAGCGTTGCGTAGCCTGTAACCTCTGCGCGGTAGCCTGCCCGGTCGGCTGTATCTCGCTGCAAAAAGCAGAAACCAAAGACGGTCGCTGGTATCCGGAATTTTTCCGCATCAACTTCTCACGCTGCATTTTCTGTGGTCTGTGCGAAGAAGCCTGTCCGACCACGGCGATTCAGTTAACCCCGGATTTCGAAATGGGGGAATACAAGCGCCAGGATCTGGTTTATGAGAAAGAGGATCTGCTGATCTCCGGTCCGGGCAAATACCCGGAATATAACTTCTACCGGATGGCAGGTATGGCAATCGACGGCAAAGATAAGGGCGAAGCAGAGAACGAAGCCAAGCCTATCGACGTCAAGAGCCTGTTACCGTAAGGAGAGGGGCAATGGAGTTCGCTTTTTATATCTGTGGCCTGATAGCCATACTTGCGACCTTGCGAGTGATCACCCATACCAATCCGGTACACGCATTGCTGTACCTGATTATTTCGCTGCTGGCGATTTCCGGGGTGTTCTTCTCACTGGGTGCTTACTTCGCCGGTGCGCTGGAAATTATCGTCTACGCGGGTGCCATTATGGTGCTGTTCGTGTTCGTGGTGATGATGCTCAACCTGGGCGGTTCGGAAATCGAACAGGAACGCCAGTGGCTGAAACCGCAGGTGTGGATTGGTCCGGCAATTTTGTCAGCCATCATGCTGGTGGTGATTGTTTACGCCATTCTCGGTGTTAACGATCAGGGTATCGACGGTACGCCAATCAGTGCTAAAGCAGTGGGTATTACGCTGTTCGGGCCTTACGTACTGGCGGTGGAACTGGCTTCTATGCTGCTGCTGGCTGGTCTGGTTGTGGCCTTCCACGTCGGTCGTGAAGAGCGTGCGGGTGAAGTGCTGAGCAATCGTAAAGACGACAGCGCGAAAAGAAAAACGGAGGAGCACGCATGATCCCCTTACAACATGGACTGATCCTCGCGGCAATCTTATTCGTTCTTGGCTTAACCGGTCTGGTTATCCGTCGCAATCTGCTGTTTATGCTGATTGGTCTGGAAATCATGATTAACGCCTCCGCGCTGGCCTTTGTGGTCGCCGGAAGCTACTGGGGCCAGACCGACGGTCAGGTGATGTACATTCTCGCCATCAGCCTCGCGGCGGCGGAAGCGAGTATCGGCCTTGCGCTGCTGCTGCAACTTCACCGTCGTCGCCAGAACCTGAACATCGATTCAGTAAGTGAGATGCGCGGATGAACATGCTTGCCTTAACCATTATTTTGCCATTGATTGGCTTCGTCTTGCTGGCGTTCTCCCGTGGGCGCTGGTCTGAAAATGTCTCGGCGATCGTGGGCGTAGGCTCTGTGGGCCTGGCGGCGCTGGTAACCGCCTTTATCGGCGTTGACTTCTTCGCTAACGGCGAGCAGGCATACAGCCAGCCGCTGTGGACATGGATGTCGGTAGGCGACTTTAACATCGGTTTCAATCTGGTGCTGGACGGCCTGTCGCTGACCATGCTCTCGGTGGTCACCGGTGTCGGTTTCCTTATTCACATGTACGCCTCCTGGTATATGCGTGGTGAAGAGGGCTACTCTCGCTTCTTCGCCTACACCAACCTGTTCATCGCCAGCATGGTGGTTCTGGTTCTTGCCGACAACCTGCTGCTGATGTACCTCGGCTGGGAAGGCGTGGGCCTGTGCTCCTATCTGTTGATCGGTTTCTATTACACCGATCCGAAGAATGGCGCAGCGGCAATGAAAGCGTTTGTCGTGACCCGTGTGGGTGACGTGTTCCTCGCTTTCGCGCTGTTCATTCTCTACAACGAACTGGGCACGCTGAACTTCCGTGAAATGGTGGAACTGGCACCAGCGCACTTTGCTGACGGCAATAACATGCTGATGTGGGCGACGCTGATGCTGCTGGGCGGTGCGGTTGGTAAATCTGCGCAGCTACCGTTGCAGACATGGCTTGCCGACGCGATGGCGGGCCCGACGCCTGTCTCCGCGCTGATCCACGCCGCAACGATGGTAACCGCAGGTGTCTACCTGATCGCCCGTACCCACGGCCTGTTCCTGATGACGCCAGAAGTTCTGCATCTGGTGGGTATTGTCGGGGCAGTTACGCTGCTGCTGGCCGGTTTTGCCGCGCTGGTACAGACCGACATCAAACGTGTTCTCGCTTACTCCACCATGAGCCAGATTGGCTACATGTTCCTTGCGCTTGGCGTACAGGCATGGGATGCGGCGATTTTCCACTTGATGACCCACGCGTTCTTTAAAGCGCTGCTGTTCCTGGCATCCGGTTCCGTCATTCTGGCCTGCCATCACGAACAGAACATCTTCAGGATGGGCGGTCTGCGTAAATCTATTCCGCTGGTTTATCTCTGCTTCCTGGTGGGTGGTGCAGCACTGTCGGCACTGCCGCTGGTTACTGCGGGCTTCTTCAGTAAGGATGAGATCCTTGCGGGTGCGATGGCGAATGGTCATATCAATCTGATGGTGGCAGGTCTGGTCGGTGCGTTTATGACCTCTCTCTACACCTTCCGTATGATTTTCATCGTCTTCCACGGGAAAGAACAAATTCATGCTCACGCCGTGAAAGGGATTACTCACAGCCTGCCGCTGATTGTGCTGCTGATCCTTTCCACCTTCGTTGGCGCACTGATTGTACCGCCGCTGCAGGGCGTGCTTCCGCAAACTACGGAACTGGCGCACGGCAGCATGTTGACCCTGGAAATTACCTCTGGCGTGGTCGCGGTGGTTGGTATTCTGCTGGCAGCCTGGCTGTGGCTGGGTAAACGTACTCTGGTGACCTCCATCGCCAACAGTGCGCCGGGCCGTCTGCTGGGCACCTGGTGGTACAACGCCTGGGGCTTTGACTGGCTGTACGACAAAGTGTTCGTCAAGCCGTTCCTCGGTATTGCCTGGTTGCTGAAACGCGATCCGCTGAACTCAATGATGAACATCCCGGCGGTTCTCTCGCGCTTTGCGGGTAAAGGTCTGCTGTTCAGTGAGAACGGCTACCTGCGCTGGTATGTAGCATCCATGAGCATCGGTGCGGTCGTAGTGCTGGCACTGTTGATGGTACTGCGTTGAGTTAAGGATTGT
>NZ_PTRX01000032.1:0-50625 GCF_002966045.1 Escherichia sp. MOD1-EC5189
ATCCTGAGTAAAACGGTGGATCAATATTGGGCCGTTGGTGGAGATATAAGTGGATCACTTTTCATCCGTCGTTGACACAAATATCTGAATGCGATGTGGCGGAGTGGGAAAAAATGAAACAAATGTCACTAATTGAGATGGATGGTTTTCTGAAAGGTAAATGCATCCCAAGTGATTTAAAGGTTAACGAAACAAACGCTGAATATCTGGTGCGTAAATTCGATGAAGTACGTGCTGAGGCTCGCAACGAGGGTATTAACTATACCGCAAGCCGTCTTGCTGCTGCTTTCAATCACGGATTTATCAATAAGCCTTTGGCTGAAGTTTTCGACGTTACACGCATGATTCTGTCAGCAAAAGAAGAGTTAGCTAATGAATCGCATCCGATTGATGGCCTGTCCGGTGAATATGCAGAGAAATCCCTTGAAGAATGGGCGGAACGGCTTCGCAAAGGAGGCAGCCAGTGACTGGACATGCAGCAATCCTCGACATGTGCTGTGGCAGTCGCATGTTCTGGTTCGATAAGAATGACGACCGGGCGATATTTAGCGATATCAGAAAGGAAGAGCACACATTGTGTGATGGACGACGCCTGATTATCAGTCCTGATCTGATAGCTGATTTTCGTGCACTACCATTTGCAGACGCATCTTTTTCGATGGTTATATTCGACCCTCCGCATCTTGAGCGTGTTGGTGATAACGCCTGGATGGGAAAGAAATATGGACGGCTGAATAAAGATACCTGGCGTGATGATTTGCGGCAGGGATTTAAAGAAGCCTTTCGTGTGTTGCGTCCATCCGGCGTTCTGATTTTTAAATGGAATGAAACGCAAATACCTGTTCGCCAGATATTGGTACTGACCGACAGAAAACCTGTTATCGGTCAACGAACAGGAAAAAACGATAAAACCCACTGGATTATTTTTATGAAATAGGCATCCAGTGAGTAGGTTCGTAAGGTTACAGATACGTATATCTGAATAATTAAATTCAGTTCTGTAAATAAAATTTAATCCTTAACCGGAGGGATTCCTGCACCCTCAGAACATCAGGAGACCGCCCGAAAGGGCGGTAATGAAAAATGGCTGAATTAACCAAATGGCTACAAAACACGATTACCGGAATTGAAACGGTAGTAGACGATAAATCGTTTGTATGTGATGAAATAGTATTCAAAATCGATGTGGTTAAAAACGTACTTACCGCATTTAAAGTCGCGCTGGCATCGCTGGAAGCAGAGCCGATAGGTTTCCGTTGCAGGCGCAATGATAACCTTGGTGACTGGAGTTACGTATATCATCGAGAGCCAGATGATTTTGAGCGCAAACATTTAGTGATAGAGGGCATTTACGCCGCCCCTCCAGTGCTAGTAGTACCGGAAGAAAAACCAATGCCTAATCCTCTTAGCATGTACGCGGTCGATGCTGTTGCCGCTATTGCAGAGGTGAGAGGCTGGAACGCCTGCCGTGCCGCTATGCTTCAGGGGAAAGGAGAGTGATATGACCACTATAACCGATAAGAAACAGTATCCCAGCGATCAATATCTTAATGAGCTGATCACCAACATGGAGTTTGCTGCAAGGGCACCAGTTGAAGTCGTGAGAGCGATGGCAGCAGAGCTACAGAAGCGGCGCGAAGCTGATAGTGCAGAACCTGTAAGCCAAACTTACAACTTGCCAGAATTAATCGAAGGCATGGAAGTTTCCATTGATGTAAGCACTTGTGATGCTGATTTAGGTAATCGCTATTTCGGCACCGTAACCGAGGCGTTAGAACTTGATACTGCCAAGAATGGTTACATCCTCCTGGTTCAGGACGCAGAGCCAAACTTCGATGTAAATGGCAACTCTCCGGTAACTCCGGATGGTTGGATAAGCTGTAGTGATCGAATGCCTGAAAAGGGCCAGAACGTGCTTATTTCGGTGAATTTCGATAGCTCTCTGGTTGAACCGCTAATATGCTCCGCACGCTATACCGGAAGCACCTTTCGGCGCGGAGATGCAACGATTAAGCCGGGTAATGGTATTGAGCAAGCAACTCACTGGATGCTGCTACCGGAACCGCCGCAGGAGGTGAAGTGATGAACAACTTAATGATCGACCTTGAGACGATGGGGAAAAATAAGGATGCACCGATCGTTTCCATTGGCGCGGTGTTCTTCACTCCAGAAACCGGAGACATCGGACAAGAATTCTATGCGGTTGTCAGCCTAGACAGTGCTATGAAGCAAGGAGCTACACCTGACGGCGATACCATCCTGTGGTGGTTGAAACAAAGCCCTGAAGCGCGAGCTGCAATCTGTATTGATGATACTTTGTCGATCAGCGATGCTCTCTCAGAACTAAACCATTTCATTAACCGGCACGCAGACAATACGAAATATTTAAAAGTCTGGGGTAACGGGGCCACCTTCGACAACGTAATTTTACGTGGAGCTTACGAGCGAGCAGGACAAATCTGCCCGTGGGCGTACTGGAATGACCACGATGTACGCACGATCGTTACGCTTGGGCGTTCCATCGGATTCGACCCCAAAATGGACATGCCTTTCGATGGCGAACGGCACAACGCCCTGGCTGATGCCCGTCATCAGGCAAAATATGTTTCCGCTATCTGGCAGAAATTAATTCCTGCCACCAGCACAGAATTATGATCTTCCCGGGTGCAGCCGGTTTTGATGGAGAAAATTATGAACACCTTGTTTTTACTGATGGCTGAATTCAATACCCCAAACATTGAGCTGTCAGCTGTATGCCAAAAGTATTTCGGTATGAGCCCTAACACAGCAGAAGCGAAAGCAAATGCATGCCAATTGCCGATCCCGACTTATCGTGTTGGTACATCACAGAAAGCAAAGCGCTGCATCAACATTCAGGATCTTGCTGAATATATAGATAAACGGCGTGAAGAAGGCAGAATTGAATGGGAGAGGGTAAGAACAAATAGGAAAATAAATAACTAATCTCACAAAAAACCCGCTTCGGCGGGTTAGTTTTCATCTTTATAATTCTGGGCAATTCGCGCCAGATAGCTCATCACATCATGTTTTCTTGCTTTTTCATGTGCATCGGGATACATAATAGCAATGAGTGAATATTTATTCTCATAAAGCTCACCTTGGACATACACAAGACAAGCATCATTATCAGGATCACCTTTCTTGCAGACCCTATCCGGTTGTGGAAGTTTCTCGGGAAACTTGTTTGGCGGTAGACAAAGATGGATATGCATCAACCCAGCCCGAAAAGCACCATAGGGCTGAGTATACGCAACGTCCCTACCGAAATAATGCGGAAGCTCACCGGTTGCTTTGTATCTCTTGAAATCATCAATGATAGAAGACTCTAGCTCCGGGAATTTGAGAAAAACTTCATCAAAAAATTCAGCTCTAGTTTCTGGATTAATAGAGACTTCTAGATGCATGGTCGTCCGCTATCGGTTAGTGAAATTGCATCGATTTTAGCTTATTTGATGTGTGACTAGCTAGTGCTGCAATTCCAGCAAGATCCGCGCGCCCGCTAAAAGTAACAGTTTCTTTAAATATGCTCTTTATGTAATTGTTAAGGCGAGTGACAGATGAGCGAGCTTTAGCAATATGACGCCAGTAAACCTTCAGTTCTGACCTGATAAATTCAGGCAGAGGCGATTCAATTGTACGCTTCACTTCTTCTTCAAAAGCACGCAGGAACATTTCGCATGCCTCTGTCGTATCTGTCCCGTTTTTGGAAACAAACTCGCGAGCATCTTGGCTATTAAGATCAATCAAACAGATATAGTAGTCATCTGCTGCAATTGTTAACTTTTGCAAGATCTCCTTACCCTCTTCCATTCTGCGTGAGAATTCCTCAACAGAAGGAGAGTACTCAAAAGGTTTAGCAATCACAGGGGCTGGCTGGATGATGAACTCCTGCGCCATAGCAGCAGGACAAGCCAGAGGCCCGCACAATGCAGCAAAAGTAATGGCGTTAAACGGATTCATGGCAACCTCAACTGTTTTACTTACTAAGCAATAGCCTTAGCTATTTGGAGCAAAGTCTATAACCGCGGTTGTTTTTGGTCAATCAGATAAGGCAGCAAATGGTGCTTTATGAATAGATATGAATAGAAAGAGCAAAACTTCAGGTTCCCAATAGGCTCCCGCAAAGTGTATAACTAGTTGTTTTTCAAAAACGGTACATCCTATCGAGCATTGGTGCAACGCTAAACCGACCACTCCAGTGAACGTCAGTTTTTTCAGGCATTGCGCTGGTTTGGTTGATTTTTTGCATTTCAGAATTACCGTGCATTTTCAAAAGTAGAGATTATTTTAACGATATATCATGGAGTTATGTTATTCAGCATCACTGTTCAGGAGGCTCAATAGCGGGGTACTATACCATAACAACAGGAAGCGCCTGGCTCTTTGAAAAAGAAAAATGAGATCCCTTCAAAGCGTGACGCTCTCGCGAATTGAAGAAATAATCTTATTAGATGTTAGCGTTGTGAAAAGCAATGATAAGCAATTCAGTTTCGACGATAAATAAAAAATCATACATAAAAGCGTGTTGAACTATCTCGCGGCGAATGGCAATGATAGATAAAAAAGAACCCAAGCAATATTGGGTTCTTTTATGTAAAAAATTCCATACTACAGAGAAAATTCACATTTTATTTTTTTAACACAATACCGAATAGGTCATAAATGAACTTAATAATATCTTCGTTAATGAGATCGTTGTCATTTATATCTTTGTCATTCATATCTTTGCCAATTACAATGGGTCCCGTTGAGTCTGGGTCAAATGATTGAACGAATTTAATTAACGTCTCACCTGCAGCCTGCATTTTTGTAATGTCTGTGATGTCTTTATTGTCTTCTTCAGCCTGCTTTCTCCTATCATTCAGAATTAAATTAAAATCCAGTTCATTTTTATCTACTAATTCTTTCATATCCATCAGGCTTTTTTTCATCACTTGACGAGATAATATTTTTATCTTACTTGTTATGTGGTTTTCACAATAATCATTAACTCTTTGTGCTGTTGCTATGATATCAGCTGATGCACTACCATATGAGAATGAAAGTAAAAGGGAAGCCAAGGGTTTTAAGCGAGCATCGTTCTTTGCTTTATATGCATTTTCCAAATTTAAAAAACCTTCGCTTACAGTTTTTAGATGTAATGACGCTACAGGTACTTTACCATAGGGTTTATCATAAAATAGCTGAATTGCGGAGGGAAGGTCATTCTGATTTATTACATCGAAAGTACACCTGTCTATTAGAGTTGCATCGCTATTTTCCATTGGATTACAAACAAAATCCATCGCATAATGAAAAATCGCCCGTTCTACAAATGCAGAAATATAGTCACGATCACCTAATTGCTCATTAGTGCACTGTTCAATACACTCCTCAACCCAATTTTTGAGAGCATTTATTCGTCCAATTAAGGAAACATTCTTTTCACTTGCAGTCCATAAATTATGGGTAATCCTCTGAATAAACAAATCTATTTTTGCAATAATCGCAGCGCGATTACTCATCGTTGCATAATCAACCGATTTATTATACAGATCCTTAAGTTTTCCCGAGCTTACATCTTTATTATCGTATTGATTTGAGTTGAGGCTTTTATTAAAGTAATCTCTTGAACTTCCTATTATACTTGACATAATTTATCCACCTTTTTACCGAGCTGTATCATTCTTATAATTCATTTGACAAAAAGTCACTATCAAAAATCGCTCATAATTTCTGATCTGTAGGCATACTTTCAAACGCATTTAAATAAATAGCGAGTTAACTTCAAGCAATGTATTTAAAAATGGAGTAATAATTATTGTCATGTTGATAATGGTGTCACCTGGCTATACAACACCTTACCTATGAAGCAGAAAATCAACATTACAACAACAATAAGGGTTCTCGGTGTTTTTCCTGGAACATGGTAAAGTAAGGACATTCTTAACCCACACCTTGAGGTGCCCGATGGAAAAGACCACAACGCAGGAATTATTAGCGCAGGCTGAAAAACTCTGTGCGCAGCGTAATGTGCGCCTGACCCCGCAGCGCCTGGAAGTGTTACGCCTGATGAGTCTGCAGGATGGCGCTATCAGCGCTTATGATCTGCTTGATTTGTTGCGCGAAGCTGAACCGCAAGCCAAGCCGCCAACGGTTTACCGCGCGCTAGACTTTCTCCTTGAGCAAGGGTTTGTGCATAAAGTTGAGTCCACCAACAGCTATGTGCTCTGTCATCTGTTCGACCAGCCAACGCATACTTCAGCTATGTTTATTTGCGATCGCTGCGGTGCGGTGAAAGAAGAGTGTGCGGAAGGTGTGGAGGACATCATGCATACGCTGGCGGCAAAAATGGGTTTTGCCCTGCGGCATAATGTGATTGAAGCACATGGATTATGTTCAGCATGTGTAGAAATAGAAGCGTGTCGTCATCCTGAACAGTGCCACCATGACCACTCTATTCAGGTGAAAAAGAAATCTCGCTAACAGGGCGTACATCCTTGTACACGTCGGGCAGAAGGGATTAATTACCAGCGATATTCATTGCGGGTTTCCCAATCCACGACCTCTTTTTCTGCCTGATCTTTCTGATAACCATAACGTTCCTGGATTTTACCGACCAGTTGATCACGTTTACCTTCAATGACCGTCATATCATCATCGGTCAGTTTGCCCCATTGCTCTTTCACTTTACCTTTAAACTGTTTCCAGTTACCGCCGGCTTCATCTTTATTCATAATCAAGACCTCATCGTTAGGTTGTGAATGAGAGTACGCTCACTTTTCTTCTGAACGTGAGATTAAGTGTAGTCAGGAATTTTACCCAGGATTATTTATTCAGAATTTTTAACCGTCACGTTGCTGCAAACCAGGTACCGTTGCGCCAGTGACGCTGCCAGATAGCTGCCAGAGAAAGCCCGCGCAGCGCCAGAAAGACAGTTAACGCCAACCACAAACCATGATTGCCCAGCCACGGCAGCGTAAGGAGCGTCAGGGCAAAACCTGCTGCTGCTACCGCCATACTGTTACGCATTTCAGCCGCACGCGTTGCGCCTATAAACATGCCATCCAGTAGATAACACCAGACACCGACCAATGGCAAAATCACCTGCCAGATAAGATAGCGGTCGGCCAGCTGCTGAATCTGGGTTAACGACGTCAACAACGCAATGATGTGTTCCCCTGCCAGTAAATAAATCACCGAAAACAGTAGTGCAACGATCCCCGACTGGCGGCACGCTGCGCGCCAGACCTCCAATAGCTGGCTCCCGTCGCGCGCACCGTACGCCTGACCTGAATGCGCTTCAACCGCGTAGGCAAAACCATCAAGCGCATAGGCGGTAAAGGTGAGTAGAGTCATCAGAACCGCGTTTACCGCGATGATGTCACTTCCAAGTCGTGCGCCAAGTACGGTGATCGCACCAAAACAGAGTTGCAGCAACAGCGAGCGCAGCATGATATCGCGGTTAAGCGCCAGCAAACGACGGAAATTACCTCGCCAGGCTTTTTTCAGCATTTCGCCGGAGATACCGCGTGTTTTGATGATTTTACGCACTAGTAGCAGACCAATCAGCAATGTTGCATATTCCGCAATAACCGTCGCCAGCGCAGCGCCCTGCACGTTCATATGCAGCCCCATCACCAGCCAGACATCCAGCACTATGTTGAGAATATTGCCGACTACTAACAAAATTACTGGCGCACGGGCATATTGCACGCCGAGTAGCCAGCCAAGTAACACCAGATTCGCCAGCGACGCCGGTGCGCTTAACCAGCGGATTTCAAGAAAGCGCCGCGCCTGTTCCAGCACTGCTTCGCTACCGCCAACAATATGCAGCGCCAGATCGATAATCGGCGTACGCAGTAGCGCAATTAACGCCCCAGCCCCCAGAGCCAACAGCAACGGCTGTACCAGCGCACGGGCTAATGCCTGGGGATTTTGGGCACCATAAGCCTGCGCAGTAAGCCCGGTGGTGCTCATGCGCAAAAACAGCAACAGCATAAAGAGAAAGCTGGTCGCCGTTGCACCAACCGCCACACCGCCCAGATAAACCGGACTATCAAGATGACCAATAACCGCCGTATCGACCAGCCCAAGCAACGGGACGGTGATATTGGAGAAAATCATGGGTAAGGCGAGATGCCAGAGTGCTTTATCAGATGAAGTGAGGAATGCCATGCAGACAAGCCTGATGAAGAGAGATGAAAAACAAACCGCGACGCCAGGCGGCATCGCGGTCTCAGAGATATGTCACAGCCAGTCGCCGTTGCGAATAACCCCAACCGCCAGCC
Organism: Escherichia sp. MOD1-EC5189; assembly: GCF_002966045.1. Classification (NCBI taxonomy): domain Bacteria; kingdom Pseudomonadati; phylum Pseudomonadota; class Gammaproteobacteria; order Enterobacterales; family Enterobacteriaceae; genus Escherichia; species Escherichia sp. MOD1-EC5189. The sequence continues at coordinate 8,292 of NZ_PTRX01000032.1, forward strand.
CTTCAATCGTGAAGCTTTGCTGACGAAGGTCAACGACAATCGGTTTAAACTCACTGTTTTCTGGCAACAGTTCGACTTTATTGCCCTGTTTTTTCAGACGCTTAACGGTAACTTCGTCATCAATACGAGCGACGACGACCTGACCATTACGTACGTCCTGAGTTTTATGCACAGCCAGCAAGTCGCCATCCATAATGCCGATATCTTTCATCGACATCCCGCTGACGCGCAGCAGGAAATCCGCATTCGGCTTGAACAAGGAAGGATCAACCTGATAATGACCTTCAATGTGCTGCTGCGCCAGAAGCGGTTCACCGGCAGCCACACGACCTACCAGTGGCAACCCCTCTTCCTCTTCCTGTAACAGACGAATCCCGCGTGATGCGCCGGAAACAATTTCAATAACGCCTTTGCGTGCCAGCGCTTTCAGATGTTCTTCAGCCGCGTTTGGGGAACGGAACCCCAAACGCTGCGCGATTTCCGCACGCGTCGGCGGCATACCTGTCTGGCTGATGTGATCACGGATGAGATCAAACACCTCTTGCTGCCTGGCCGTTAACGCTTTCATTCCGCCCCCTGGGTGTATATACAGTTATGCTGTGAGTATATACAGCAAAAGGCGATTTTGGAACCATAAACTGCACAATAAACCAGAGATTTATCGAATTCTGGAAGGGTTATCCAAAATGCGACCATAACAGGATGCACCAGGTAATCACGGCGACGATAATCGCGATCAGTACCGCAGCGGACCCCATATCTTTAGCGCGTCCGGAAAGCTCATGGTATTCAGAGCCAATTCGGTCAACCACGGCTTCAATGGCACTATTGAGAATTTCCACAATCATCACCAGCATGACGGAGCTGATAAGCAGCACGCGAGTAATCGCGTCCACATCCAGCCAGCAGGCGATGACCACCGCCAACAATACCGCTACGCCTTCCTGACGGAATGCCGCTTCGTTGATCCATGCCGCGCGTAACCCCTTCCAGGAATAGCCAGCAGCTTTGATAATTCGGGTGAATCCAGTGGTATTATTGGCCATTGAAAGAACCTTTTTACATTATGAGCGTCAATATCAGTGTACCGTTAAATCCGATGATTCGGGTTTGCGTAACGCCGCGCGAAACATGAGCGGATACCACAGAATTTCCCATGAGTTTCTGCTATCCTTGCCGCGCATTTGCATTATTAACCAGAGGCTTTACATCGTTTATGTCCGGCTGGCCACGAATTTACTACAAATTACTGAATTTACCATTAAGCATCCTGGTAAAAAGCAAGTCTATTCCGGCAGATCCTGCCCCTGAACTGGGGCTGGATACCTCTCGTCCAATTATGTACGTTTTACCGTACAACTCGAAAGCAGATTTGCTGACGTTGCGCGCCCAGTGTCTGGCACATGACCTGCCTGACCCCTTAGAGCCGCTGGAGATTGACGGCACGCTACTGCCGCGCTATGTGTTCATTCACGGCGGGCCGCGTGTTTTCACCTATTACACACCGAAAGAAGAGTCCATTAAGCTGTTCCACGACTATCTTGATTTGCATCGTAGCAATCCAAATCTGGATGTGCAGATGGTGCCGGTATCGGTGATGTTCGGTCGCGCGCCTGGGCGGGAAAAAGGTGAAGTGAACCCACCGCTGCGTATGCTAAATGGCGTGCAGAAATTTTTCGCCGTACTGTGGCTCGGTCGCGACAGTTTTGTGCGTTTCTCACCGTCAGTTTCTCTGCGCCGCATGGCCGATGAACACGGCACGGATAAAACTATCGCCCAGAAACTAGCGCGCGTGGCACGTATGCACTTTGCTCGTCAGCGTCTGGCTGCCGTAGGTCCACGTCTTCCTGCCCGTCAGGATCTGTTTAATAAGCTGCTCGCCTCCCGCGCCATTGCCAAAGCGGTAGAAGATGAAGCGCGCAGCAAAAAAATCTCCCATGAAAAAGCGCAGCAGAACGCCATTGCACTGATGGAAGAGATTGCGGCGAATTTCTCTTACGAGATGATTCGCCTGACTGACCGTATTCTGGGCTTCACCTGGAACCGACTTTATCAGGGCATTAACGTCCATAACGCTGAGCGCGTTCGCCAGCTGGCTCATGACGGTCATGAGCTGGTATATGTGCCTTGCCACCGCAGTCACATGGACTACCTGCTGCTTTCTTACGTGCTCTATCACCAGGGGCTGGTGCCACCGCATATCGCCGCCGGGATCAACCTGAACTTCTGGCCTGCCGGGCCGATTTTCCGCCGTCTGGGTGCGTTCTTCATTCGCCGTACTTTTAAAGGCAATAAACTCTACTCCACCGTTTTCCGTGAGTATCTCGGCGAACTGTTCAGCCGTGGTTATTCCGTCGAGTACTTTGTGGAAGGCGGTCGTTCCCGTACGGGGCGTTTGCTTGACCCGAAAACCGGTACACTGTCGATGACCATTCAGGCGATGCTGCGTGGCGGCACGCGTCCGATTACGCTGATTCCGATCTACATCGGTTATGAGCACGTCATGGAAGTGGGTACTTACGCCAAAGAACTGCGCGGTGCAACGAAAGAGAAAGAGAGCCTGCCGCAGATGCTGCGCGGTTTAAGCAAGCTGCGTAATCTCGGTCAGGGTTACGTCAACTTCGGTGAACCAATGCCGTTGATGACCTACCTTAACCAGCACGTACCAGACTGGCGTGAATCTATCGATCCCATCGAAGCGGTGCGTCCGGCCTGGTTAACGCCGACGGTCAATAATATTGCTGCCGATCTGATGGTACGCATTAACAACGCAGGCGCGGCAAACGCCATGAACCTGTGCTGTACTGCGCTTCTGGCGTCACGTCAGCGCTCACTCACCCGCGAGCAGTTAACCGAGCAACTCAACTGCTACCTGGATCTGATGCGCAATGTGCCTTACTCCACGGACTCTACCGTTCCTTCAGCCAGCGCCAGCGAGCTTATCGATCACGCGCTGCAAATGAACAAGTTTGAAGTCGAGAAAGACACTATCGGCGACATCATCATTCTGCCGCGCGAGCAAGCGGTGTTGATGACCTACTATCGCAACAACATTGCGCATATGTTGGTGCTGCCTTCGCTGATGGCGGCAATTGTCACTCAGCATCGCCACATCTCCCGCGACGTATTGATGGAGCACGTCAATGTGCTTTACCCAATGCTGAAAGCGGAGCTGTTCCTGCGCTGGGATCGCGACGAATTGCCAGACGTTATTGATGCGCTGGCAAATGAGATGCAACGTCAGGGTCTGATTACCCTGCAAGATGATGAGTTGCATATCAACCCGGCGCATTCTCGCACGCTACAGCTGCTGGCCGCAGGCGCGCGCGAAACGCTGCAACGTTATGCCATCACCTTCTGGCTGTTGAGCGCCAACCCGTCGATCAACCGCGGTACGCTGGAAAAAGAGAGCCGCACCGTCGCGCAACGTCTCTCCGTGCTGCACGGTATCAACGCGCCAGAGTTCTTCGACAAGGCGGTGTTCAGTTCTCTGGTGCTGACACTGCGTGATGAAGGGTATATCAGCGATAGCGGCGACGCCGAACCGGCAGAAACGATGAAAGTCTATCAGTTGCTGGCGGAGTTGATTACATCAGACGTGCGTTTGACGATTGAGAGTGCGACGCAGGGCGAAGGGTAATCAGTGAGAATTGCCGGATGCGGCGCAAACGCCTTATTCGGCCTACCATGATCTGCAAATTCAATAAATTGCGATATGTTGTGTAGGCCTGAGAAGCGCAGCGCATCAGGCAGCCCAGAAGAAAGCCGGATGATCATCCGGCTTTTTTACATCATCAGAAATGCCAGTAACTCATTGCCAGCCCTAAAAACAGTACCAGACCAACATAGTTATTATTCATAAATGCCTTAAAGCAGGCTTCTCGCTCACGGTTGGCAATCAGTTTTTGTTGATAAACAAACAGCGCGCCAGCCACCAGAATTGACCAGTAATATCCCCAGCCTAAGCCATTTAACTCACCGATGATCGCCATCAGCGCCAGTACGCCAATCTGCAAAATACCAATAATCAATTTATCGTATTGGCCGAACAGGATTGCGGTGGATTTAATGCCAATCTTCACATCATCATCACGATCAACCATCGCATACTGCGTGTCGTAAGCCACTGCCCACAGAATATTGGCGAGGAACATTAACCAGCAACTCAACGGCACCGACTCACTCACAGCGGCAAAAGCCATTGGAATCGACCAGCCAAACGCCGCCCCCAGCACCACTTGCGGTAGATGGGTATACCGCTTCATAAACGGGTACACCCACGCCAGCGCCAGCGCGGCAATCGACAACAGAATGGTCATCGTATTCAGCGTCAGCACCAGTAAAAACGAAATCAGTACCAGCACGACAAACAGCGCACGCGCCTCTTTCTCCGTTACCGCGCCGCTGGGAAGTGGTCGGTTCGCCGTACGCTTAACATGACCATCAAACTTGCGGTCAGCATAATCATTCACCACACAACCAGCAGCGCGCATCAGCCAGACACCCGCGACAAACACCGCCAGGATCCAGAGCCGGGGAACGCCCGGTGTCGCCACCCACAACGCCCATAATGTTGGCCAGAGCAGCAGTAACGCGCCAATTGGCTTATCCGTACGCATTAAGCGATGAAACGCCAGCAGCTTATTCTGCGTCAGACTCCACTCCATATTTTTTTCCTCTTAGTACAACGGTGACGCCGGTAAAAACAGTTCGGTTAGCAACAGCGGTTTACCGCTTAATCGCAGGCGGGAACGTCGCCCCCACAGTCCGGCATCACGGCCTATCTCAATAAAGTCCCGGGTTAATGTCGATGATGTGAACAGATAGCGCCCTAACGGCGTTTTACCCAATTTTTGTAACGCCAGCTCCGGCCCGCTTAACGTTGACTCAGGAACGACGGTACGACCGGCAAGCCACGGTTCACCATCGGCACATAACAAAATTTCACGTAACCAGTAACGGGACTCTTTCGGCAACAATGGCAGTTCTTCGTGGATTTCATTCTGCCCGACAAACCCTTCGCGGATCATCGTCACGCTCACTGTTTTTCCCTGCTGCTCAAAACGTTTCGTCATGGAATCTTCCAGCAACAACCAGTCGAGCAGTTGCGGATCCAGGGAAGGGATCTCTGTAAAATAGCGCAGCGCACGCAGTTGCGTTAACGCGGGGTGTGACATGCCGAACTCTCCGTTACATAACGTAAAGGCATTGTATCGCAGAAAAGTGTTTACGGGAGATGTATAGCAAATTAAGTGATCTAATGCGCAACAAAAACGCAACAATCGCATGAAGTGATAAAACGCTGTTGAACCTTACGCTTGCCGATGCCCGTGCTGGCAAGAGCAACCATAGGGGCATCACCGCCCGGGATGCCAGGAATGGTGATGTTTTCCTTTACTTACACACCTTTATTCTTTTTATGGATAGCTCGCCAACTTGCAGTAAAAATTGGGAAAAGCGCATGTTCATCATGAGATGTGGAGCCGAAAAGTGTTTCCGGAGTAATATTAACAGGCAGCATTTCATGTCTGGATTTAAAGATATAGGTGGATTTCCAATGGGTATCTTTTGTAGGATTCAACATATCATGTAAGCGCTGGGAGCTTACCACCATAACTGGCCCATCATCGACAGAGGAAAACAGGATAAAGATATTGTCGTTTTGTGTTAATTGCTTGGCGTTAAATGTTCTTAAATAATCGTCAACTTCTTTAAATACAGGTGATATATGATCACTGCGTATCCACTCTTTATAAAGATACCAGGCATTTTCTCTGATAATCTCATCCGATGATCGTAGAGCCTGATCGATAAGTTGGATAAAAAAATTATTATTTTGATCAATCAACCATTTATTCACACGAAATCTATTAATGAAAGTATTCATCTGTGTGACATCAAATTTCACCTTACTAAAACGATGTTGACGCATAAAAATATCGAACTTATCATCTTCATCATGATATAAATAGCTACGTATAATTGGATTGCTCACATAAGGATAATGACTAAATGTGTTTTTCATATTCTCAATAAAGTTTTTATTAACAATATTAAGAATTTTTAATTGTATCACCAGTTTGACTGCCAGAACGGATTTTAATTTCACTGCATTATCAGGCAACGTATTAATCATTTGGATAATGCCATTGATATAACCATCAAGATCTTCATTACCAAATATATCTGAGTAATCAATCGTTAATGCCAATTTCTCTGTAATGCAGTCTTTAAAATTCCCTGTCGACATTCGCACATGATCAAACATAACAGCTGTCAGATTCGATTTAATAAATGATATTTCTTTGGTAGAAAGAAATTCTGCTCTGGTGAAGTGCGAAGCATAAAGATAACAATTATCGAAGTTTGAATTTTTAATCTGACATTCGCGAAAATTACTATGACCAAGTTGACTCTGCGAGAAGTCAACTGTATCAAGAATATTTTGGCTAAAATCAACACATTCGCCACTCGTTTTGAGAAAAATCACATTGTGTAAACGTCGACATTTAAATATGACATTATTAACTGTTGCCTTAGTAAAATTGCAATTCTCAATTTCTTTACATTCGAAAGTTGCATGTTGTAGATTTGACGATAAAAAAGATACCTCCGAAATAACGTCACCTTTAAAATGGCAACTTGTTAAATCCAAATCAGACAGGTCGATATACCCCTGCGCATCTTTATCCATCAGAAAATCACAAGCACACTCTATTTTTTCATTTCTATAAAATTTTACGCTTATAATATCATTACTGATTGAGACTTCACGAAACATATTTATTGAATGATTTTTTTCGTTCCGTTGTTTTATATTTAAAAATATATTGCTGATATAAATAAAATTTTCTCGATTTAACCCTGGTACCCCATTGAAATTACGTAGTAAATCAAGATCTAATTTATTATTTCCTTGCACCACATCATGTTTCATCAAAGAGTTATTGCCGCCAGAATTTGTGATATGACCTATCATAAAACCTCTGTATTACAGAAATAAAATAACCTGGAAAAGTAGCCTGAGCGTCCAGACACTACCGGGGATAGGAAAAGAATCTCTGATATGGCATTGAGATAATGCACATTCTTAGTGAAGAAGAAGTGAAGTACTATAAAAAATCGCTCATATCCCAGGAAAGAAGCACAAAAAAAGGTGCGCCAGGAGACGCACCAGTTGTTGCAAAATCAGCACTGTGGGGCGTAATTACCCCTTGCCTTTTACACTGCTGATAAAGGTGGAACGGGCAGATGTTGACCCCAGGCGTTCAGCTTCATCAAGCAGTTTTAACGCCTTATCAACATCACCTTTCGCGACAGCGTTTTTGATCGCGGTATTAAAATAACTTTCCGTGTCGTTGAGCATCGGCTCGCTTTTCTTCACCGGTGCCGGAGCGGGTGCAGCCACAGCTGGTGCCGCCGTGTTGCCTACCGTAACCGGAGCTGGAGCGGAAGAACCAAATAGAGGCCCCACCAACACGCTGGAACTGGAGTTCGTTTTCACTTTCAGTTTCAGTAAGCCATCGGTGGTATGACGAGCAACCGGGTCAGGAATATCCGGGATCGAGTTACCGACGCCTTTGGCATAGGCTTTTGCCGGGTCGAGCAGTTGGGTCGTCTGCTGGAGATCTTTTTCCGTGGTAAAGACCAGTACATAAAGTTTCTGCTGCCCCAACGCCGGTGTCAGGCGCATAACGCCTTCCAGACGGTCTGCGCTCATCACGCCAGGTTCCTGGTAGGTGAAATAACTGCTGGGGAAGAAGGCTGATGGGGTCATATTCTGATCAAGAATCAGCACGTTCGGCGCAAATACGCTAGTTTGTTTGTTCACTTCGCTGGTCAGCGTTAGGGTCAGTTCGCCAATGTTTGCCGGGACGCTGTACGCAGCAACCGGACCACTGATGCCGGGAACGTTCAGTTGTTGGCCACCGGTCGCCAGTTGGGTGGTCTGGGTTTTCGATTGATCGACCGGTGTCCAGGTGAGTTGTTGCAGCGCGGCAGATGGAATGGCTGGCGCGTCACTGGTGTTTTGCGGTACGTAGTTAACTTCGGCAAGGCTGACTCCAGGCACGCTTGCCAGCAACCCTGCTGATAAACAGAGGGCGATGAGACTTTTATTCATTTTCATTGTTTTCACCTCAAAATCTGGAGTTCAGCGGTAGCCAGGCAATAGCGCGCCAAACCCGATAATCAGAGGGGCTTTCGCCCCTTTCAGATAATGACAACCTGTTTTTATGCCGGATGCTGCGTAAACGCCTTATCCGGCCTACATTTGACAGCCGTTGTAGGCCTGATAAGACGCGCAAGCGTCGCATCAGGCGCTGATTGCCGGAAGCGGCGCGAACGCCTTATCCGGCCCAGGTTTTGCTATTACCACCAGATTTCCATCTGAGCACCGAAGGTCCACTCGTCGCTGTCGCCACGTCCGAAGCTGCCGCCGTTGAAATCAGCTGGAACAGCTTTGCCGTAGTATGGGTTGGTTGAAGAGCTACCGTTGTAGTCATAACCCCATTTCTCATCCCACTTGGCGTAGGTTGCGAAGACACGAATAGCCGGGCGTGACCAGATGCTGTCGCCAGCTTGCCATTGTTGTGCGAGGGTAATTTTGTACTGATTGTTCTTGTCACCAGTGCGCTGGGATTCGACGTTGTCGTAGCCGATTTCCATCACGGTGCTCATGATTGGCGTCCACTTATACATCGGGCGAATACCGACGGTCCACCATTTGGTGCCGTTGTCGTTATCCCAGTTGATATCCTGGTACATACCCACGTACATCATGTCCCAGTTGTCGCCCATGGAGATCGCACCATGGTCGAGGATACGAAGCATGTGACCGTTGTTATTGATATTGTAGGCAAATTTTTCGTTATCAAACGCAACGCCAGAACCCTGCGACAGACCTTTACCCTGTGAGGTCATCGAGTCAGTAGCGTACTGAACAACAAACTTGTTAAAGCCCTTCAGGACACTCTGAGTATGTTCTGCAGTGAATAACCAGCCATCTTTCGATGCACCATCAACCAGACGATAGTTATCACGCAGATTGGCACGACCGTAGTCGACACCCAGCTCTAACGTGCCGCCCGGGTTGATTTCCATCTGCGCTAAACGTACGTCGAATACGTCGTTCGCGGTTTCGTTGGTATAGTAATAAATATTATTGCTGGCGAAAGAGGAAGAACCACCAGCTTCAGAGGAACGGGTTGCTGCCAGAGAGAGTTTACCAAAGCCAACATCGATGTTTTCCAGACCGGCACCAGGACCAGAAATATCCCAGTAGTAGAAGTCGATCATATGAACGTCATGACGTTGGTAGAAACGCTTACCTGCCCAGATGGTGGAGCCTGGCAGCCATTCAATCAGGTTTTTACCCTGCACGTTTGCTTCACGGAAGGCTGGATCGGTAGCTTCCCAGTCATTTTGTTGCGCGACGGAATAGGCCACGTTAGTGTCGAAATAGAAGCTCTTATCGCCTTCTTTCCACACTTCCTGACCCAATTTTAATTCAGCATAAGTTTCACATTCGTTGCCAAGACGGTATTTACTTTGAGCACCGGTAGTCTGGAAACACTGTTGTTCGCCGCCGCTACCTGTCCAGCCAATACCGGAACGTGCATAGCCGTGGAAATCAACAGCCATTGCCTGAGCAGACATTACGCCCGCTGCGACGGCAACCGCCAGAGGAAGTTTGCGCAGAGTAATCATCATTCTATCTCCTGAGTCATTGCTTTTCTTTTTTCACATCACCTGTGACAGGCTTTGTGTGTTTTGTGGGGTGCTTAAACGCCCGGCTCCTTATGCAGTCGACGACATGCAGTGCCATCCTCACGGAACAGATGGCAACGCTCTGGCGGCAGACCGATAGCGAATGTGGCACCTTCTTCTACCAACACCACGTCGTTCTGGCGGTACACCAGGTTTTGACGAATGGAAGGGATCTGGATATGGATTTGAGTTTCGTTGCCGAGCTGCTCGACGACCTGAACTTCACCCTCAAGGATGACGTCAGCGATATCACTCGGCAGTAGATGTTCCGGGCGAATACCCAGCGACATATTGGCTCCAACCTGGACATCACGGCTTTCAACCGGCAGCCAGACTTGCTGACGATTCGGCATCGGCAGTTCCACCTGCACTTGATCGATTGCTGTGGCGGTCACTTTTACCGGCAGGAAGTTCATCTTTGGCGAACCGATGAATCCGGCGACAAAGCGGTCTGCCGGATAGTGGTACAGCTCCAGCGGTTTCCCAACCTGCGCCACGCGACCGGCGTCCAGCACCACGATTTTGTCGGCCAGCGTCATCGCTTCGACCTGATCGTGGGTGACGTAAATCATCGTGCGGCCCAGGCGTTTATGCAGGCGGGAGATTTCGATACGCATTTGCACACGCAGTGCGGCATCAAGGTTGGAGAGCGGTTCATCGAGCAAAAATACGCTTGGCTCGGCCACCAGCGTACGGCCAATCGCCACACGCTGACGCTGACCACCAGAGAGCGCTTTCGGTTTGCGATCCAGCAAATGCGCCAGTTGCAGCACTTCCGCCACCTGGTTGACGCGTTGGTTAATCACCTCTTTTTTTGCGCCTGCCAGTTTCAGGCCAAATGACATGTTTTCTGCTACTGACAGGTGGGGATAGAGCGCGTAAGACTGAAACACCATACCAACGCCGCGTTCTGCTGGCGGAGTGTCATTCATCCGTTTCTCACCGATGAACAGGTCGCCGCTGGTGATCGTCTCAAGCCCGGCAATCATGCGCAGTAAAGTCGATTTTCCGCAGCCAGACGGCCCGACAAACACCACGAATTCACCTTCATGGATGTCGAGATTGATATCTTTCGATACCACGACCTCGCCCCAGGCTTTCGTTACATTTTGCAGCTGTACGCTCGCCATGCCCTTCTCCCTTTGTTACAACCTGTCATCGACAGCAACATTCATGATGGGCTGACTATGCGTCATCAGAAGATGGCTTAAATCCTCCACCCCCTGGCTTTTTTATGGGGGAGGAGGCGGGAGGATGAGAACGCGGCTTCTGTGAACTAAACCGAGACCATGTAAGGAATTTCGTGAAGTTGCTTGCAAAAATCGTGGCGATTTTATGTGCGCATCTCCACATTACCGCCAATTCTGTAACAGAGATCACACAAAGCAACGGAGGGGCGTAGGGGCAAGGAGGATGGAAAGAGGTTGCCGTATAAAGAAACTAGAGTCCGTTTAGGTGTTTTCACGAGCACTTCACCAACAAGGACCATAGATTATGAAAATAAAAACAGGTGCACGCATCCTCGCATTATCCGCATTAACGACGATGATGTTTTCCGCCTCGGCTCTCGCCAAAATCGAAGAAGGTAAACTGGTAATCTGGATTAACGGCGACAAAGGCTACAACGGCCTCGCTGAAGTCGGTAAGAAATTCGAGAAAGATACCGGAATTAAAGTCACCGTTGAGCATCCGGATAAACTGGAAGAGAAATTCCCTCAGGTTGCGGCAACTGGCGATGGCCCTGACATTATCTTCTGGGCGCACGACCGCTTTGGTGGCTACGCTCAATCTGGCCTATTGGCTGAAATCACCCCAGACAAAGCGTTCCAGGACAAGCTGTATCCGTTTACCTGGGATGCCGTACGTTACAACGGCAAGCTGATTGCTTACCCAATTTCTGTCGAAGCGTTATCGCTGATTTATAACAAAGATCTGCTGCCGAACCCGCCAAAAACATGGGAAGAGATCCCAGCGCTGGATAAAGAACTGAAAGCGAAAGGTAAGAGCGCGCTAATGTTCAACCTGCAAGAACCGTACTTCACCTGGCCGCTGATTGCTGCTGACGGGGGTTATGCGTTCAAGTACGAAAACGGCAAGTACGACATTAAAGACGTGGGCGTGGATAACGCTGGCGCGAAAGCGGGTCTGACCTTCCTGGTTGACCTGATTAAAAACAAACACATGAATGCGGACACCGATTACTCCATCGCAGAAGCCGCCTTTAATAAAGGCGAAACAGCGATGACCATCAACGGCCCGTGGGCATGGTCCAACATCGACACCAGCAAAGTGAATTATGGTGTAACGGTACTGCCGACCTTTAAGGGCCAGCCATCCAAACCGTTCGTGGGCGTACTGAGCGCGGGTATTAACGCCGCCAGTCCGAACAAAGAGCTGGCGAAAGAGTTCCTCGAAAACTATCTGCTGACTGACGAAGGCCTGGAAGCGGTTAATAAAGATAAACCGCTGGGTGCAGTAGCGCTGAAGTCCTATCAGGGTGAACTTGCGAAAGATCCTCGTATTGCCGCCACCATGGATAACGCTCAGAAAGGTGAAATTATGCCGAATATCCCGCAGATGTCCGCTTTCTGGTATGCCGTGCGTACTGCCGTGATCAACGCCGCCAGCGGTCGTCAGACTGTGGATGCAGCGCTGAAAGATGCACAGACTCGTATCACCAAGTAATGCAGTGAAATGCCGGATGCGGCGTAAACGCCTTATCCGGCCTACAAAACCGAAACGTATGTAGGCCTGATAAGACGCGTCAGCGTCGCATCAGGCAGTTGTTGTCGGATAAGGCGTAAATGCTTTATCTGTCCTGGAATGAGGAAGAACCCCATGGATGTCATTAAAAAGAAACATTGGTGGCAAAGCGACGCGCTGAAATGGTCAGTGTTAGGTCTGCTCGGCCTGCTGGTGGGTTACCTTGTTGTTTTAATGTACGCACAAGGGGAATACCTGTTCGCCATTACCACGCTGATATTGAGTTCAGCGGGGCTCTATATTTTCGCCAATCGTAAAGCCTACGCCTGGCGCTATGTCTATCCGGGAATGGCTGGGATGGGGCTATTCGTCCTTTTCCCTCTAGTCTGCACCATCGCCATTGCCTTCACCAACTACAGCAGCACTAACCAGCTGACTTTTGAACGTGCGCAGGAAGTGTTGTTAGATCGCTCCTGGCAAGCAGGCAAAACCTATAACTTTGGTCTTTACCCGGCGGGCGATGAGTGGCAACTGGCGCTCAGCGACGGCGAAACTGGCAAAAATTACCTCTCCGACGCGTTTAAATTTGGCGGCGAGCAAAAACTGCAACTAAAAGAAACAGCCGCCCAGCCTGAAGGCGAGCGCGCGAATCTGCGTGTGATTACCCAGAATCGTCAGGCGCTGAGTGACATTACTGCCATTCTGCCGGATGGTAACAAAGTGATGATGAGCTCCCTGCGCCAGTTTTCTGGCACGCAGCCGCTCTACACACTCGACGGTGACGGCACGCTGACGAATAACCAGAGCGGTGTGAAATATCGGCCGAATAACCAAATTGGTTTTTACCAGTCCATTACCGCCGACGGCAACTGGGGCGATGAAAAGTTAAGCCCCGGTTACACCGTGACCACCGGCTGGAAAAACTTTACCCGCGTCTTCACCGACGAAGGCATTCAGAAACCGTTCCTCGCCATTTTCGTCTGGACCGTGGTGTTCTCGCTAATCACCGTCTTTTTAACAGTGGCGGTCGGCATGGTTCTGGCGTGTCTGGTGCAGTGGGAAGCGTTGCGCGGCAAAGCGGTCTATCGTGTCCTGCTGATTCTGCCCTACGCGGTGCCATCGTTTATTTCAATCTTGATTTTCAAAGGGTTGTTTAACCAGAGCTTCGGTGAAATCAACATGATGTTGAGCGCGCTATTTGGCGTGAAGCCTGCCTGGTTTAGCGATCCAACCACTGCCCGCACGATGCTGATTATCGTCAACACCTGGCTGGGTTATCCGTACATGATGATCCTCTGCATGGGCTTGTTGAAAGCGATTCCGGACGATCTGTATGAAGCCTCAGCAATGGATGGCGCAGGTCCATTCCAGAACTTCTTTAAAATTACGCTGCCGCTGCTGATTAAGCCGCTCACACCGCTAATGATCGCCAGCTTCGCCTTTAACTTTAACAACTTCGTGCTGATTCAACTGTTAACTAACGGCGGCCCGGATCGTCTTGGCACTACCACGCCAGCCGGTTATACCGACCTGCTCGTTAACTACACCTACCGCATCGCCTTTGAAGGCGGCGGTGGTCAGGACTTCGGTCTGGCGGCGGCAATTGCCACGCTGATCTTCCTGCTGGTGGGTGCGCTGGCGATCGTCAACCTGAAAGCCACGCGAATGAAGTTTGATTAAGGGAGATAACAAAAATGGCAATGGTCCAACCGAAATCGCAAAAAGCACGTTTGTTTATTACTCATCTGCTACTGCTACTTTTTATCGCGGCGATTATGTTCCCGCTGCTGATGGTCGTCGCTATCTCTCTGCGTCAGGGGAACTTCGCGACTGGTAGCCTGATCCCGGAACAAATCTCCTGGGATCACTGGAAACTGGCGTTAGGTTTTAGCGTTGAACAGGCTGATGGGCGCATTACGCCACCGCCGTTCCCGGTACTGCTGTGGCTGTGGAACTCAGTAAAGGTCGCCGGAATTTCCGCGATTGGCATTGTTGCGCTATCCACCACCTGCGCCTACGCTTTCGCCCGTATGCGCTTTCCTGGTAAAGCGACACTGCTGAAAGGCATGCTGATTTTCCAGATGTTCCCGGCGGTGCTTTCACTGGTAGCGTTGTATGCGTTATTTGATCGTTTGGGTGAGTACATTCCATTCATCGGCCTGAATACTCACGGCGGCGTAATCTTCGCGTACCTGGGGGGGATTGCGCTGCATGTCTGGACCATCAAAGGCTATTTCGAAACCATCGACAGTTCGCTGGAAGAAGCGGCGGCGCTGGATGGTGCAACACCGTGGCAGGCCTTCCGCCTTGTCCTGTTGCCGCTGTCAGTGCCGATTCTGGCGGTGGTGTTCATCCTGTCGTTTATCGCTGCCATTACTGAAGTTCCGGTCGCGTCGTTGTTACTGCGTGACGTAAACAGCTACACCCTGGCCGTGGGAATGCAGCAATACCTCAACCCGCAAAACTACCTGTGGGGTGACTTTGCCGCCGCTGCCGTGATGTCTGCATTACCGATCACCATCGTCTTCTTGCTGGCTCAACGCTGGCTGGTCAACGGACTGACGGCAGGTGGTGTGAAAGGTTAAAGATGTTGTTCTGCCAATGTTATGCCGCTACACCCTCAACTTACGTTATCCCAACTTGTGACTGTTATTCGGCGCTCTATGGAGCGCCTTTTTTTACTCCCGCTTCAGCCGTTTCGAATTACACAGCCATAAGGTGATCACCAGTAGCAGGATCGCTGCCGAGTAGATCAACACATCCAGTGGTGATTTATGATCGACGATGATCAAGCGCACAATGGCGGTGATCCCGATATAGACAAAGTAACGCAAGGGAAAGTGAAAACCGGACTGAAAGTACTTCACAATCAACGCGATAAATTCGAAATAGAGAAAGTAAACCACCAGCCCTTCCACCAGCTCATATTTGCTGGCTTGTTCTGGCGCGAACAGCACATCAGCCAGATGCACCGTTTCTTTGCCGAGGAAGACAACCAAAATCAGGCCGAGGCACAACAGGCCAAGATTGAGTACGGTCTGCAAAATGGTGGAGATAAACTCCACGCGCGGACGAGAGAGTGACGTCATAGCAGTACCTCCATCACAGTGGCGAACTTCCTGTATAACGCAAAAATGTGACGGAGATCTATATTTTTTGTGTATGTTTTGTTCAACGCCGAATACGATTCCTGTATTCGGCGCTGCTTGTTAGCGGAAATTGACGCTTCGGTCGCTGGTCATGTCGTACAACTGGAACTTACGCCCAAGTTGCTGACCACCGTCACGCGTCAGCGGCGTCCAGCCAATTGCTGCACGGCTACGAGTCGGGCCAGACGAGAAGAGATCCAACGGTACAGAGACATACACGCCTTTGGTGAAGTCCCCTTCGCCGTACTCCTCTTTCGAAACATTCGTGATCGTGGCATACCCCCCCACTACCACGCCGCTGTCAAAGCGTTTGGCGATTTCCAGCGTGCCGCCTTTATCCCCTGCCAGATACTGCCCGACGCTGGCTTTCACTAATACATCCTGAGCGAAAGATGGCGTCCAGTAGGCGGTCAGATGTCCGGTTTTCACGCTGTAATCGGTGAATTTCATCATATCTTTCGCGCTACGCCAGTCGCGCTGTTTAACGTAGTTAGCATCCAGACCAAACGCCCAGTTGCTATCCAGCGGGCGATACAACACCTCTGCCCCCGCGCCGCCAAACATGGTTTCGAGATAACCACCGTAGACCTGACCGTAGAAGCCGTTGCCCAGATGCTGGAAGTAGTTGGCTTGCAGGTTATTCACATAGACATCATTCTGCACATACTCACGCACATGGGTACGAACGCGCGGTAAGTGCGAATCCTGCGGTGGATTGGTGTAATTAAACTTGTCGTAATTGTTCGCCAGGTTAGCAAACAGACTACCGGTGGTCAGCAGATGGTCCGTCAGCCACAAATCCGCCGTTCCCATCACGCCCAGCTGGTACATGTAAAAGTTTTCCGGGCCACCGACCGACTGGTTCAGCACCGGATCGATATGGAAATCAAAGCGTGATTTGTCTATATACCAGCCCTGCTCGGTGGACGCAGGAACTACCGGCTCGACGCGTTTTTGCGCCAGCGTCGTTTCGTGGCCCAACGGCTCTCCGGCAAGATGATTTTTCAGGCTGGCTACATCGGTTTCCGTCGTCACCTGCGGCATGTTAAGGCGATTTTCTGTAATGCGGATCGTCTTGATCCCATCCGGCAGATCGTTCATCACGATCCGATTAGCACGGATGATCCCTTCACGCGAATCACGATATTTCACCTGCTCACCGGTGACGTACAGCGTATCGCCTTTCGTCTGGATCTGCGGATCGGCCAGTCCGGCGTTGTATTTCAACAGCGTTAACTGATTCGCCACCACCGAATGCTGCAAAATGGCATCCTGCGGCTGCGGTTGATATTGCGCACGGGCGTTATCATTGTAGGACGGGCGTAGATCGTTAAAGTTGGTACGCAGCGTGACGCCAAACATAAAGGTGTTACCGCGTTCATAGCTAAGGTTAACGTCGGCCCAATCGGTAACGCGATAAATCGCCCCGACGTTAAACTTACTTTTTTGCTCCAGCTTCCCGGCAAAATCCTGCTGATAATTATTGCCTTCATACTCCAGTTTCAGACGCAGCGGCTGCCAGGGCGTCTGATATTCCACACCGCCAAACAGTGAGGCCGGGCCGTGGAACATCTGGCTGCCATCGATAGATCCCGCTTGTTTGTAGCTATTATCGCGATAGCAATATTTGTCACTGGCTGAACAGAGCGGATTTTTCACGTTACCGCTGGTGCCCAGATATCCCCAGCCCAGGCCGAGCGTAAAATCGAATGGCCCCCAGGCTTTGTTGGCGACAAGATATTCCGCATCGAACAGCCCCGTACCGCCGATATCCCGCGCACCAACCGCCACCTGTGGCAGCCAGTAACTCTCTTCCCATAAACGCAGTTTGAGATCGAAGGCTTTATCTTTATACGTTTGATCACCAGAGAACGCTTCGACGCTGCTGTACTGCCGAGTGCGCACATCGGTATAACGCAGCGTTGTTTCCAACCACGGGAAGAGTTGCACCGAAGCAGAGTAATAACGGTACTGATCGTTATCGCGATAGTTCAGACTCAACTCCCCTTCCCGCGCCATGCGCGCAGTAGGTGTTTGTAATAATCCTACGCCACCGAAATCCGATTGCGACGGACCAATGGGCGCAGGATATGTTTCGCCGTAGCAAGCCGTGCTAATGCCCAGCGCCAGTAAACTAAGCAGATGTCTTTTTTTCATTATTGCGGTATCCGCTGCGTCAGAGTCTGAAGAATGTCAGCGTTAAGGGCATCAGGCGTCTCACTCCAGACGGAGTCCGCGAGGCCAACATAAATAATGCTGCCGGGCATCGGCTCTACGTGACGCTTGTTCCAGTAAGCCACCGGAGCTTTTTGCGTGCGTCCATCCGGATAAACGACCCACGCGTAGCTGCGATCCGCACCGCTGAGCAGGCTCTGGTCAGAGAGATAGCTCGCCACGTCGCGACCGGGAGTGAATGGCTGATTGCCAGGACGGCCGATAAGCCCGAATAACGTGACCGTGGACGGTGGTGGTCCGACCCACAGCGTGTAGTTGCCCTGCAACGGCGGGTTACCGCGTTCGGCAACGCGCACGATATCAGGATCAAGATTGATTTTTTGTCTGCCCGTCACCTTCAACGCCTGAATTTGCTGGCGTAAGGCGTTAATGGCGGCGGCATCGTCGGTGCTGGATTCTGAGGCCAGGTCTGCCAGCCTTGTCAGCAACGCCTGCTGCTGCCGTAATGCCGCCGCCGTTGCCAGCTCTTCGCTAATCACCGCTCCGGGCCACCAACTGTTTGCGAGCCGCGGTTGGCCTACCAGATCGATTAAATGCTCTGCGCCCGTTAGCGTTTTGGCCTCATTGCTGCCATTGCTGAACACTTTGACGGTGCCTGCCGCAAAGACCGATGACGCTCCCACGCTCATAATCAACGCAGCAATAGTTTGTTTAATCATTGTTTTGCCGCCTTGATGAGAGTGGTTTTCACCGGGAAATAATCCGCGCCGAGATACTGTTCCGACTGGCGAATTTGCCCTTCGCTGTCGATCCAATAGCGGTTATGCCAGCGCGCCTGGTCGGTGGAGACTTCTTCGTCCAGCACACGAACCGGAGTTTCAACGCTACCGACTTTGACGGTATCGGTACCATCCCATTTGAAAACCGAGCGTGCGGTGGCGTAGCGCACCTGCTGGTACTCGGTCCAGCCCATCGTGCGCGTCCAGGTTGCGCCATCAACAATTTGTGCGGGTTTAATCAGCGGGTCGGCGGCAAGGTTATTCACTTCAATCAGGTTGTCGCCGCCAAGCAAAGTCTTCACCAGACGACCATGTTGTGTGACGAGAGTGGCTTGATCCTGAGTAACCCATTTTTGTTGTCCGTCTTCAGCGAAGGCCAGCACCACAAACAACTGCGGCCCGCCATTAAGCTGCATGTACTGGCTGGCGTAGGGCATATTTTGAATATCATCGTCCGTCAGCTGTACGCCTGGCGTACCGAACAGACTGTCCCACAGTGAATTGCCCAGCTCTTTAGTCGTGGCTGAACAGGCCTGTAATAGCAGGCAGATAAGAATGAGTGCAGGTCGCTTCACGACTCTTCTCCAGAGGGGCAGAATAACCACACCGGAGTGTGGTTATGGTTAATCCCCGTCATACTTCAAGCCACAGATGCGATGACTCGAATTATTTTAGGGATACATACTTTATTACTGGGTACTGGTGGTCGTGGTTGTGGTGGTCCCGGTATTAGAACCATCACCGCCACCGGTTGCCGCGAGCGCGACACCCACCGCCGAGCTTACGGTGCTGACGCTGGTCGCGGAGGAACTACCCGCCGAAACCGACGTTGCTGCCGACCCTGCCGCTTCGCCCACCTGTACAGGTGCAGCCCACGCAGAAGTCGCCGCAAGCGCAGATATGGCAAAAATGCCATACAGAACTTTTTTCATAACAATTTCCCTTCATTGAATGAATGGAGATTTACCCAAAAACATTTCGGGCGGGATCGAGTATACACAACTAAAGCATGCGAATTACGGCGTGGGGAATTAGTGATGGGGTTTTAAGATAATTGGAATGAATATCAAATATAAGTTTCAACTTATATATAAATAATATTTAAAATCAAAAATTTAAAACAAAATCAAAAATAATTAACCTACGTATTTTCCGAAATCAATCATGATTAAAAATCTATTTTAGGATTAACCTCACGGTATGATTTTCGTTAAATCACAGACAAGGGGATTTATCTGATAAAACAATGCCGACTTATAGTCGGCATTGTTATTAAGGTTATTTAATTAACCGTGCTATGCATTAATTGCCGAATACGATGTACATATCGGCATCGATCTGTAGGCCTGATAAGACGCGTAAAGCGTCGCATCAGGCACCAGTTGCCGGATGCGGCGTAAACGCCTTATCCGGCCTACATAGCGGCATCAGGCATGAACGATGATTAACCGCGCCACGCTTTATAGCGGTTAATCAGACCATTGGTCGAGCTATCGTGGCTGCTGATTTCTTTGTCATCTTTCAGCTCTGGCAGAATACGGTTCGCCAGCTGTTTACCCAGCTCCACGCCCCACTGGTCGAAGGTGAAGATGTTCAGGATCACGCCCTGAGTAAAGATTTTGTGCTCATACAGCGCAATCAACGCACCCAGGCTGAACGGAGTGATTTCGCGCAGCAGGATAGAGTTGGTTGGGCGGTTACCTTCGAACACTTTGAACGGTACCACGTAGTCAAGCGTTGCCGGATCTTTACCCTGATCGCGATATTCCTGCTCAACCACTTCGCGGGATTTACCAAACGCCAGCGCTTCGGTCTGAGCGAAGAAGTTAGACAGCAGTTTCTGGTGATGATCAGAGAGCGGGTTGTGGGTGATAGCCGGGGCGATGAAATCGCATGGCACCATCTTCGTACCCTGGTGGATCAGCTGGTAGAACGCGTGCTGACCGTTAGTACCAGGTTCACCCCAGATAATCGGGCCAGTCTGGTAATCCACAACGTTACCGTTACGGTCTACATACTTACCGTTGGACTCCATATTGCCCTGCTGGAAGTACGCTGCGAAACGGTGCATATACTGGTCGTACGGCAGAATCGCTTCAGTTTCCGCGCCAAAGAAATTGTTGTACCAGATGCCGATCAGCGCCAGCAGTACAGGCAGGTTTTTCTCTGCAGGTGTGGTGGAGAAATGCTTGTCCATCGCGTGTGCGCCGGAAAGCAGTTCAACGAAGTTATCAAAGCCGATGGAGAGAACAATCGACAAGCCAATCGCTGACCATAAAGAGTAACGACCGCCGACCCAGTCCCAGAACTCGAACATGTTGGCGGTATCAATACCAAACTCACCAACGGCTTTGGCATTGGTTGAGAGCGCCGCAAAGTGTTTCGCAACGTGTTTCTCATCACCTGCCGCTTTCAGGAACCAGTCACGCGCGCTATGGGCGTTGGTCATAGTTTCCTGAGTGGTGAAGGTTTTAGATGCTACCAGGAACAGCGTGGTTTCCGGGTTTACTTTTTTCAGCACTTCCGCGATGTGAGTTCCATCGACGTTAGAAACAAAGTGCATGTTCAGGTGATTTTTGTACGGACGCAGTGCTTCGGTCACCATATACGGGCCGAGGTCAGAACCGCCGATACCGATGTTCACCACGTCGGTGATTGCTTTGCCGGTATAACCTTTCCATTCACCAGAAATAATCGCTTCCGAGAAGGTTTTCATCTTCTCCAGCACCGCGTTGACTTCCGGCATGACATCTTTGCCATCAACCAGAATCGGGGTATTGCTACGGTTACGCAACGCTACGTGCAGTACGGCACGGTTTTCGGTGCGGTTAATCTTCTCGCCAGAGAACATCGACTTAATCGCGCCAGCCAAATCACACTCTTTCGCCAGATCCTGTAATTTCGCCAGCGTCTCTTCAGTGATGCGGTTTTTGGAGTAATCCACCAGCATCTGATCGTCGAAGGTTGCGGAGAACTTAGAAAAACGATCGCCGTCTTTAGCAAAAAGATCGGCGATCGTAACGTCTTTCATTTCATCGAAGTGTTTCTGTAGTGCCTGCCAGGCCGCGGTCTGCGTTGGATTGATGTTTTTCATTAGCAATACTCTTCTGATTTTGAGAATTGTGACTTTGGAAGATTGTAGCGCCAGTCACAGAAAAATGTGATGGTTTTAGTGCCGTTAGCGTAATGTTGAGTGTAAACCCTTAGCGCAGTGAAGCATTTATTAGCTGAACTACTGACCGCCAGGAGTGGATGAAAAATCCGCATGACCCCATCGTTGACAACCGCCCCGCTCACCCTTTATTTATAAATGTACTACCTGCGCTAGCGCAGGCCAGAAGAGGCGCGTTGCCCAAGTAACGGTGTTGGAGGAGCCAGTCCTGTGATAACACCTGAGGGGGTGCATCGCCGAGGTGATTGAACGGCTGGCCACGTTCATCATCGGCTACAGGGGCTGAATCCCCTGGGTTGTCACCAGAAGCGTTCGCAGTCGGGCGTTTCGCAAGTGGTGGAGCACTTCTGGGTGAAAATAGTAGCGAAGTATCGCTCTGCGCCCACCCGTCTTCCGCTCTTCCCTTGTGCCAAGGCTGAAAATGGATCCCCTGACACGAGGTAGTTATGTCTGAAATTGTTGTCTCCAAATTTGGCGGTACCAGCGTAGCTGATTTTGACGCGATGAACCGCAGTGCTGATATTGTGCTTTCTGATGCCAACGTACGTTTAGTTGTCCTCTCGGCTTCTGCTGGTATCACTAATCTGCTGGTCGCTTTAGCTGAAGGACTGGAACCTGGCGAGCGATTCGAAAAACTCGACGCAATCCGCAATATCCAGTTTGCCATTCTGGAACGTCTGCGTTACCCGAACGTTATCCGTGAAGAGATTGAACGTCTGCTGGAGAACATTACTGTTCTGGCAGAAGCGGCGGCGCTGGCAACGTCTCCGGCGCTGACAGATGAACTGGTCAGCCACGGCGAGCTGATGTCGACCCTGCTGTTCGTGGAGATCCTGCGCGAACGCGATGTTCAGGCACAGTGGTTTGATGTACGTAAAGTGATGCGTACCAATGACCGATTTGGTCGTGCAGAGCCAGATGTAGCCGCGCTGGCGGAACTGGCTGCGCTGCAGCTGCTCCCGCGCCTCAATGAAGGCTTAGTGATCACCCAAGGATTTATCGGCAGCGAAAGTAAAGGCCGTACAACGACGCTTGGCCGTGGAGGCAGCGATTATACGGCAGCCTTGCTGGCGGAGGCTTTACACGCTTCTCGTGTTGATATCTGGACCGATGTCCCAGGCATCTACACCACCGATCCACGCGTGGTCACCGCAGCAAAACGTATTGATGAAATCGCGTTTGCCGAAGCGGCAGAGATGGCAACTTTTGGTGCAAAAGTACTGCATCCGGCAACATTGCTACCCGCAGTACGCAGCGATATTCCGGTGTTTGTCGGCTCCAGTAAAGACCCACGCGCAGGTGGTACGCTGGTGTGCAATAAAACTGAAAATCCGCCGCTGTTCCGCGCCCTGGCGCTTCGTCGTAATCAGACTCTGCTCACTTTGCACAGCCTGAATATGCTGCATTCTCGCGGTTTCCTCGCGGAAGTTTTTGGCATTCTCGCGCGGCATAATATCTCGGTGGATTTAATCACCACATCAGAAGTGAGCGTGGCATTAACCCTTGATACCACCGGTTCAACCTCCACTGGCGATACATTGCTGACGCAATCTCTGCTGATGGAGCTTTCCGCACTGTGCCGGGTAGAAGTGGAAGAAGGCCTGGCGCTGGTCGCGTTGATTGGCAATGACCTGTCAAAAGCCTGCGGCGTAGGCAAAGAGGTATTTGGCGTACTGGAACCGTTTAACATCCGCATGATTTGCTACGGCGCATCCAGCCATAACCTGTGCTTCCTGGTGCCCGGCGAAGATGCCGAGCAGGTGGTGCAGAAGCTGCATTTTAATTTGTTTGAGTAAACACAGTATGGTCCGAAAGACATTATTTCGGGCCGTATGTTTTTCTTGTCATTATGCCCATCAATAAACGAGTCTATTCCCTGTTAACCAGCATCTTTATCTAAGAATAATTACCTTTAATTTTTTATCTGCATCTCTAGCTAATTATCGAGAGAGATAAATATTTAAGAGAAGGCAAAATGAATATTATCAGTTCTGCTCGCAAAGGAATTCCCGTACACTGAACTCTCCGGCTCACTGAGGGCACCATCATGGCACTCCCCCGTATTACCCAAAAAGAGATGACTGAACGCGAGCAGCGTGAACTTAAAACACTGCTGGATCGGGCGCGTATTGCGCATGGTCGCGTGCTGACCAACTCGGAAACTAACAGCATTAAGAAAGAGTACATCGATAAATTAATGGTTGAGCGTGAGGCTGAAGCAAAAAAAGCCCGCCAGTTGAAGAAAAAGCAGGCTTATAAACCCGATCCCGAAGCATCGTTTAGCTGGTCGGCAAATACGTCAACGCGCGGCAGGCGCTGATTAGCGCCCCTTCTTTTTGCGCCCCGGCGAGGTGAAACGTTTACCGTTGGACGTCGGGCGACCGCCTTTTTCTGATGTTTTTTCCATCTTCACCACCGGGCGTTTAATGCCCGCCGTTTTCGGTTTGGCCTTCGCTTTGGGTTTTACCTCAGAAGTGGAATTCTCAATTAATTTAAAGAGATCAATTAGCTCATCGTCGGTTAAATCGCGCCACTCACCCAGCGGAATGCCGCTTAAACTGACGTTCATAATGCGCGTACGCTCCAGCTTTTTCACTTCGTAACCAAAGTGCTCGCACATGCGACGGATCTGACGGTTCAGTCCCTGCACCAGGGTAATGCGAAAAACAAACGGCGCTTCTTTTTTGACTTTGCACTTTTTCGTCACCGTCCCGAGGATCGGCACCCCCGCCCCCATACCACGAATAAATTCATCGGTAATCGGTTTATCGACCGTAACCAGATACTCTTTCTCATGATCGTTACCCGCACGGAGGATCTTATTCACCAGGTCGCCGTGATTGGTGAGGAAAATCAGCCCCTGGGAATCTTTATCCAGGCGGCCAATCGGGAACACGCGTTTGCTGTGGTTAACAAAATCGACAATGTTATCGCGCTCGCCATCTTCGGTGGTGCTGACAATACCGACGGGCTTGTTCAGGGCGATAAGTACCAAATCTTCGGCTTCCCGAGGCTCAATCAACTGACCATTTACTTTCACAACGTCGCCGGGTTTCACCTGATCGCCAATGGTGGCTCGCTTGCCATTAAGGAACACATTGCCTTGCTCGATATAGCGATCCGCTTCGCGGCGTGAGCAAATTCCGCTTTCGCTGATGTATTTATTTAAACGGACTGATGAGTCGGGCAGCATAAATTCTCCTGTAAAAAACGGAATATACCGTACCTTTGGGTTGATAAAAAATAGTCATGAGCGAACTATTTGTTATTTCCATTGGCTTGAATTCGTTACCTGCTCAAATCACTTTCCAGAAGCAATGTGCGACATCGTGAGCCATGTCAGTAAGCGATTAAAATCACAGTGATAGCATGCCTCCCGTGATTTCTTACTAACCGGAGAAGTAATGGAACTGCTTTTATTGAGTAACTCGACGCTGCCGGGAAAAGCCTGGCTGGAACATGCGCTGCCGCTGATTGCTGAACAGTTGCAGGGTCGCCGTTCAGCGGTATTTATTCCTTTCGCGGGCGTAACGCAGACCTGGGATGATTACACAGCGAAAACGGCTGCGGTTCTCGCTCCGCTGGGTGTTTCTGTCACCGGTATTCATAGCGTTGTCGATCCCGTTGCCGCGATTGAAAATGCGGAAATTGTGATTGTAGGCGGCGGTAATACTTTCCAGTTGCTGAAACAGTGCCGCGAGCGCGGGCTGCTGGCACCAATTACTGACGTGGTGAAACGTGGCGCGCTGTATATTGGCTGGAGCGCAGGCGCTAACCTTGCTTGCCCAACCATTCGTACCACCAACGATATGCCGATTGTCGATCCGCAAGGTTTCGATGCGCTAAATCTGTTCCCGCTGCAAATCAACCCGCACTTCACCAACGCGCTGCCGGAAGGCCATAAAGGTGAAACCCGTGAGCAGCGTATTCGCGAACTGCTGGTCGTCGCGCCAGAACTGACGATTATTGGTCTGCCGGAAGGTAACTGGATCACAGTAAGTAAAGGTCACGCTACGCTGGGTGGCCCGAACACCACTTATGTGTTTAAGGCTGGTGAAGAAGCGGTGCCGCTGGAAGCGGGTCACCGTTTTTAAGTGAATTGCCGGATGCATGATCCGGCATCTTGTACATAGTGCCTGATGCGACGCTTTACGCGTCTTATCAGGCCTTCAGGGTCACGGTATTAATACTCGTCCCGTCCTTCATCTTCATCAGGCTGTTCCAGCACACTGTAAGCGACTGAACAAAACAGCGAGTTCAGGCGCTGCATATCTCCCAGTAAGCCTAAATGTAGCGAACTGGTTTCAATGCTCTGCACGTTTTGCTGATGCAGGCGATCGACGTGGGCGTGGGAATAGCGGCGATTAAGAATGCGAAAACGATGTTTGCTGCGGCGCAAACGACGGGCGCTGGTAACATCGCCAGAGAAGAAAACCGACATTGCCAGTTTTAAATTACTGAGCAATTGCTCATAGAGCGCATCCAGTTCCTTCAAGCCATCAAGCGAAAATGCTCGCCTTGCAGCCAGCGATTTGTCGGCAATTTCACTACCCATGCGCTCGACGATATCGGAGGCCTGTTCAAGGTTGAGCGACATTTCGATGATCTCCGCCCAGCGACGCGACTCTTCCTCCGCCAGCTCTTCTTTTGGCATTCGCGCCAGATACAGCTTAATGGCGGTATAGAGAACGTTGATGTCATCAGCCAGCTTACGCAGCTCTTTCTCCTGCCGTGGCTCGCCGTGCATCACTTTATTCAACCCTTCCATCATCTGTTCCATGGCGTCGCCAATGCGCAGGGTTTCGCGGGCAGCGTTCGCCAGAGCAAGCGTGGGCGTATCCAGCGCGCTGACATCCAGATGTTTAGGCCGTAGCTGGGTATCCAGTTCCGGTTCATCGCGAATAATCGTTTTGCAAAACCGTGCCATCGGGTCAACAAATGGCAGCATGACCAGGCAGCGTACAAGGTTGTAGAAGACGTGGAAATAGATCACCAGTTCCGCTTTTGGCAATGACAACTTCCCCATTGTCTCTGCCAGCAAATGAACAAACGGCAGGATAATCAGGCTACCCACCAGCTTAAACAGCAGACTACCCAGCGCGACACGGCGAGCTGCGGCATTGGCGGCACTGTTGTTGAGCATCGCCAGCAAGCCGGAGCCGAGGTTAGCACCAATCACCAGACAAAGTGCCACGGGGAAGGAGATGATGCCTGCGGCGGTCAGAGTCGCGGTCAGCAGTACAGCAGCAAGGCTGGAGTAGCTGATAATGGCGAACATCGCGCCAATCAGCGCATCCAGCAGAATATCGCCGGTTAGCGAGGCAAAGATCACCTGAACGCCGTTTGCCTGGGTGATCGGCGTTACGGCCTGCACAATCAATTCCAGCGCCAGTAAAATCAGCCCAAGACCAATACCGACACGGCCTAGTTGCCCGGCGCGTGACTGTTTGCGGCCGAGGAAAAAAATCACGCCGATAAAAATAAGTAACGGTGACAGCCAGGATAAGTCGAAGGTGAGAATACGCGCCATTAGCGCCGTCCCGACATCTGCACCCAGCACAATCACCAGCGCAGGCGCGAGGGCAACCAGATCCTGAGCGACGAACGAAGTCACCAGCATGGTGGTAGCATTACTGCTCTGCACCAGTGCGGTAACGCCGATCCCCGCACAAAAGGCGAGCGGCTTTTTTTCGACGCTCCGGCTCAGAACGGTACGCAGACGTGCGCCGAAGACGCGCATTACGCCTGTTCGAACAATATGTGTCCCCCAGACCAACAGGGCGACGGCAGAAAGCAGGTGAAGCAGCGTTAACACGAGTTCAGGTTCTCCTTATCGTTATATGTTCCTGAAGCAATTGAATGACCAAAGGACCGGAAACACGCTGACTGAAATCTTTATCGTGACTTTTGACATTCGTTTTTCCGGCTAAGATTATTCCAACCTGATTCCAGTATAAGTGTTTCATATTAATAAAGAGACAGGGCACTCATTGAGCGCCCTGTTTGTTGTAAGGAAAAGTGACAGATTTGTGAATCAGTCCGCGTCATACCCCAGATTCGGTGCCAGCCAGCGTTCAACATCTGAGACGCTCATACCTTTACGGCGGGCATAGTCTTCGACCTGATCGCGCTGAATTTGCGCCACCGCGTAGTACTTGCTGTCCGGGTGGCTGAAGTACCAACCCGAAACCGATGCACCGGGCCACATGGCGAAAGATTCTGTAAGTTTCATGCCGGTATGTTTTTCCACTTCCAGCAACTCCCAGATGGTGGCTTTTTCCGTATGTTCCGGGCAGGCCGGGTAGCCTGGTGCCGGGCGGATTCCCTGATAGTTTTCGCGGATCAGCTCTTCGTTGCTGAGGTTCTCGTTCGGCGCATAGCCCCAGTAGACTTTACGCACACGCTCATGGAGATACTCCGCAAACGCTTCGGCTAAACGGTCGGCAAGCGCTTTCACCATGATTTTGTTGTAATCATCGTGCTGCGCTTCGAAAGCATCAGCCAGTGCGTCCTCTTCCAGCCCGCCGGTCACAGCAAATGCGCCAATGTAATCTGCTTTACCAGAAAGCTTCGGCGCAACGAAGTCAGCGAGACAGTAGTTAGCGAAGCCCGTTTTTTCGGTCTGTTGACGCAGATGGTGGCTGACGTTGATCACATGGGTACGCGTTTCGTCACGGTAGATTTCAATGTCATCGCCCACACGGTTTGCCGGGAACAGCCCCACCACGCCACGCGGATTCAGCGTTTTCTCGGCGCTTAATTTATCCAGCATGTCGTTGGCGTCTTTAAACAGCCGCTGCGCCTCAACACCTACCACTTCATCTTCCAGAATGCGCGGATACTTCCCGGCCAGCGACCAGGTCATAAAGAACGGTGTCCAGTCGATGTAATTACGCAGCGTTTCGATGCTGGCTTCGACTTCCTGCACGCCGAGACGGTGCGCCACCGGCGGCGTGTAAGCCTGCCAGTCAAAAGCGAAATCGTTATCGCGCGCCGCTTCCAGCGTGACCGGTGGAGTGCGCGGTTTCTTGCGCCCGTGTTGAATACGCACGGTTTCGTACTCCTTGCGGGTACGAGCGACAAAATCATCGCGCTGAGTGTCGGAAAGCAGCGCCGCCACCACACCAACGGTGCGTGAAGCGTTCTGCACATACACCGTCGGGCCGCTGTAGTTCTGCTCGATTTTCACCGCCGTGTGCGCTTTTGAGGTGGTCGCGCCGCCAATCAATAGCGGAATGGTGAAGCCCTGACGCTCCATCTCCTTCGCCACGTTAACCATTTCATCCAGCGACGGCGTGATAAGCCCCGAAAGGCCAATCAAATCAGCATTCACTTCTTTGGCGGTGCGGAGAATTTTTTCCGCCGGCACCATAACGCCGAGATCAACAATTTCGTAGTTGTTACATTGCAGCACCACGCCAACGATATTTTTACCGATGTCGTGGACGTCACCCTTCACTGTAGCGATCACCATCTTGCCATTAGTTTTGCCCTGCTCTTTGCTGGCTTCTATGAATGGTTCGAGGTAAGCCACCGCCTGCTTCATCACACGCGCCGATTTGACCACCTGCGGCAGGAACATTTTGCCTTCGCCAAACAGATCGCCGACCACGTTCATGCCGTCCATCAACGGGCCTTCAATCACTTCAATCGGGCGCGTAGCCTGCTGACGGGCTTCTTCGGTGTCCTGTTCAATAAATTCGGTAATACCTTTGACCAGCGAGTACTCCAGGCGTTTATTCACTTCCCACGAGCGCCACTCCGCCTGCTGGGCGTTGGCGGTGTCGTCGGTTTTGCTGCCGCGATATTTCTCGGCAAGCTCCAGTAAACGCTCGGTGCCATCGTCGCGACGATTAAGAATCACATCTTCCACCGCGTCGCGCAGTTCCGCGGGTAAATCGTCGTAAATCGCCAGTTGCCCGGCGTTGACGATCCCCATATCCATACCGTTACGGATGGCATAGTAGAGGAACACCGCGTGAATGGCTTCGCGCACCGGATCGTTGCCACGGAATGAGAAAGAAACGTTAGAAACACCGCCGGAGATCAGCGCGTGCGGCAGTTCACGTTTGATGTCTTCACACGCGCCAATAAAGTCCTGCGCGTAGTTGTTGTGCTCTTCAATACCGGTTGCGACCGCGAAGATGTTCGGGTCAAAAATGATATCTTCCGGCGGGAAGCCAACCTCTTCGGTGAGGATTTTGTACGCCCGACGGCAAATCTCGATTTTCCGTGCGCGGGTATCGGCCTGGCCCTGTTCGTCAAAGGCCATCACCACTACTGCCGCACCGTAGCGACGCAACAGTTTCGCATGATGAATAAAGGCGTCGACGCCCTCTTTCATCGAGATAGAGTTAACAATGCCTTTGCCCTGGATACACTTCAGACCTTTTTCAATGACCTCCCATTTTGAGGAGTCGATCATAATCGGCACGCGAGCGATATCCGGTTCACCGGCAATCAGATTGAGAAAACGCACCATCGCCGCTTCGGCGTCGAGCATCCCTTCATCCATGTTGATATCGATAATCTGCGCACCGTTTTCCACCTGCTGACGCGCCACATCCAGCGCCTCGCTGTATTTCTCTTCTTTGATCAGGCGCTTGAACTTAGCGGAACCGGTGACGTTGGTGCGTTCACCCACGTTCACAAACAGGCTATCGTCGCCAATGTTCAGCGGCTCCAGGCCAGACAAACGGCAGGCTACGGGAATTTCCGGTAGTTTGCGCGGCGCTAATCCTTCTACAGCACGACTCATCGCTGCAATATGTTGTGGCGTGGTGCCACAGCAGCCGCCGACGATATTGAGAAAGCCCGCTTGTGCCCATTCACGTATTTGTTTTGCCATCGTGTCGGCGTCGAGATCGTATTCACCAAAGGCGTTGGGCAGCCCGGCGTTCGGGTGCGCGGTGACGTAGCATTCCGCAATCCGTGACAGCTCCTGCACGTACTGGCGCAGTTCATCTGGCCCCAGCGCACAGTTCAGGCCGAAAGTCAGGGCTTCGGCGTGGCGCAATGAGTTGTAAAATGCTTCGGTGGTCTGCCCGGAGAGCGTGCGCCCGGAGGCGTCGGTGATGGTGCCGGAGATCATAATCGGCAGCTCAACGCCCAGCGCTTCAAACTCCGTTTTCACCGCAAAGACCGCCGCTTTGGCGTTAAGGGTGTCGAAAACGGTTTCAATCAGAATCAGATCCGCGCCGCCTTCCACCAGCGCTTTGGTGGATTCACGATAGGCCGCCACCAGCTGGTCAAAAGTGATGTTGCGGAATGCCGGATCGTTCACGTCCGGAGAAATAGACGCCGTGCGGTTGGTTGGGCCGAGAACACCGGCAACGTAGCGCGGTTTCTCCGGAGTGCGGGCGGTCCACTCGTCAGCACAGGCGCGCGCCAGTTTCGCCGCCGCAAAGTTGATTTCCGCCGACAGGGATTCCATCTGGTAATCCGCCATCGCAATGGTCGTGGAGTTGAAGGTGTTGGTTTCGATGATATCCGCGCCCGCTTCAAAGTAGGCGTTGTGGATAGCGGCGATCACTTCCGGTTTGCTGAGTACCAGCAGGTCGTTGTTGCCTTTGAGATCGCATGGCCAGTCGGCAAAGCGTTCACCACGAAAATCGGCTTCGTTCAGTCGATAGCTCTGGATCATAGTGCCCATACCGCCATCCAGCACCAGAATACGTTCATTTAACTGCGCACGCAGTTGTTCCACTTTGCTGCTCACACTTGCTCCCGACACGCTCAACCCAGATTTAATAAAAATTCAACAAACCATACTGGCATAAACGCATCTGTGGTAAAAGCGAGCACCACGCAACATGAGATTTGTTCAACATTAACTCATCGGATCAGTGTGGCAACTATTGCATTAGATAGCAATAAAAATGAAAATGATTTCCACGATACAGAAAAAGGAGGCTGTCATGGTCGCACCTGTTCCCGCAAAACGCGGCAGAAAACCCGCCGCTGCCACCGCCCCCGCTACCGGGCAAGTACAGTCTTTAACGCGTGGCCTGAAATTACTGGAATGGATAGCCGAATCCAATGGCAGTGTGGCACTCACGGAACTGGCACAGCAAGCCGGATTGCCTAATTCCACGACCCATCGCTTGCTAACCACGATGCAACAACAGGGCTTTGTGCGTCAGGTTGGCGAACTGGGTCACTGGGCGATCGGCGCACATGCTTTTATGGTCGGCAGCAGCTTTCTCCAGAGCCGTAATCTGTTAGCCATTGTTCATCCTATCCTGCGCAATCTAATGGAAGAGTCTGGCGAAACGGTCAATATGGCGGTACTTGATCAAAGCGATCACGAAGCGATTATTATCGACCAGGTACAGTGTACTCACCTGATGCGAATGTCCGCACCTATCGGCGGTAAATTACCTATGCACGCTTCCGGTGCCGGTAAAGCCTTTTTAGCCCAACTGAGCGAAGAACAGGTGACGAAGCTGCTGCACCGCAAAGGGTTACATGCCTATACTCACGCAACGCTGGTGTCTCCTGTGCATTTAAAAGAAGACCTCGCGCAGACGCGCAAACGGGGTTATTCATTTGACGATGAGGAACATGCGCTGGGGCTGCGTTGCCTCGCAGCGTGTATTTTCGATGAGCACCGCGAACCATTTGCGGCAATTTCGATTTCCGGGCCGATCTCACGTATTACCGATGACCGCGTGACCGAGTTTGGCGCGATGGTGATTAAAGCGGCGAAGGAAGTGACGCTGGCGTACGGTGGAATGCGCTGACTTTTTCTGGCGGGTAGAGGTAATATTCTGCCCGTCATACCTGAGTAGCAATAGAATAAGGGTATCTGTTAATCGCATTGACGCAAAAATAACTTAATATCATACACTTCACACACTTTTATTAACTCAGCATTATTTTTAAACATCAAACCACTTAATTATTAACAAAATCGCAAGAACTCATTGCGCCGAAACTTTTGCGGTTTCATTATGATGATTGAGCGATTTATGATATTTCTTTACTTGTAATCATATTAAATTTTTCACTGTTCTGATAGTTAAAATTCCAGACATCAATAAACAATGAGATATTTAAATGATTACTCGTATTCATCGCAATTCTTTCTCTTTAAATATTAATAATACAGCCCAGACAAATGAACACCAAAACCTGAGTGAATTGTTTTATAAAGAACTCGAGAATAAATTTTCTGGCAAGGAGCTGGGGACACCTCTATTAAAAAGCTTCTCAGAAAACTGTAGACAAAACGGCCGTCATATCTTTAGTAATAAGGATTTTGTCATTAAATTTTCCACGTCTGTCTTACAGACTGATAAAAAAGAAATTACGATAATTAATAAAAATGAAAACACGACACTCACTCAAACCATTGCTCCAATATTTGAAGAATACCTAATGGAAATTTTACCTCAACGCTTAGACACTCTTGATAAACAAGAATTAAACCTAACCTCAGATAGAAAAGAAAAAGAATTTCCAAGAGTTAAACTTAATGGTCAATGTTATTTTCCGGGGCGCCCCCAAAACCGTATAGTATGCCGACACATTGCTGCACAATATATTAATGATATTTATCAGAATGTTGATTACAAACCCCATCAAGATGATTATTCTTCAGCTGAAAATTTTCTCGCTCACTTCAACAAAAAATGCAAAAACCAGACTTTGGCGTTAATTTCCAGCCGTCCTGAGGGGCGTTGTGTTGCTGCCTGCGGTGATTTCGGTCTAGTTATGAAGGCATATTTTGACAAGATGGAATCAAATGGTATTAGTGTTATGGCAGCCATATTATTGGTGGATAACCATGCTTTGACGGCCCGGCTAAGAATAAAAAATACAACTGAAGGATGTACCCATTACGTGGTTTCGGTTTATGATCCTAATGTAACTAACGATAAAATAAGAATCATGAGCGAAAGTAAAGAGGATATTAAACACTATTCTCTGATGGATTTTATGAATGTAGATTATAGCCTCCTGAAATGGTCAAATGATCATGTTATTAACCAATCTGTTGCAATAATTCCAGCACTTCATAAAGAACAGCTATTGATGTTAAAAGGATCTGTGGATGAAATAACCCCTCCATTATCACCTGCAACGATGAATTTGCTTATGGCAATTGGTCAGAATCACAAACTTACGCAGCTGATGATTCAGCTCCAGAAAATGCCGGAACTACATAGAACAGAAATGTTGACTGCCTATAATAGTATTAACCTGCCAGGTTTATATTTGGCTATAAATTATGGTAATGCGGATATCGTTGAGACTATTTTCAATTCACTGTCAGCTCCTGGATATGAAGGATTACTCTCGAAAAAAAACCTCATTAATATTGTGGAGGCAAAAGATAAAAATGGTTGTTCTGGATTATTTTTAGCGATATCACGTAAGGATAAAAATGTCGTAACCTCGATTCTGAACGCCTTACCTAAACTTGCTGCTACACATCATTTAGATAACGAACAGGTGTATAAAATCCTGAGTGCCAAAAGTAGATCGTCCAGCCATGTTTTATACTATGTTATGGCGAATGGTGATGCCGACATGCTGAAAGTTTTTTTGGATGCATTACCTTTGTTAATTCGCACATGTCATTTGACTAAAGAGCAGGTACTCGTTCTCCTGAAGGCAAAGGATTTTTATGGTTACCCGGGGCTATACCTGGCGATGCAAAATGGGCATAGCGATATCGTGAGAGTTATACTCGAAGCATTGCCCTGTCTGGCCCAGGAAATTAACATTTCCGCTTCTGATATTGTAGATCTTCTGACCGCCAAAAATCTTGCGCGCGACACGGGTTTGTTTATAGCCATGCAGCGCGGACATATGAACGTTATTAAGACTATTTTTAACGCATTACCCACTCTGTTTAATACGTTTAAATTCGATAAAAAAAATATGAAGACCCTCCTCCTGGCACATAATTCTAATGAATATCCCGGTTTGTTTTCAGCGATACAGCATAAACAACAAAACGTTGTAGAGACGGTTTATCTTGCTTTATCTGACCATGCACGCCTTTTTGGATTTACCGCTGAAGATATTATGGATTTTTGGCAACATAAAGCGCCACAAAAATACTCTGCCTTTGAGTTGGCTTTTGAATTGGGTCACCGGGTTATTGCTGAATTAATCCTTAATACGTTAAATAAGATGGCTGAAAGCTATGGCTTTACGGATAACCCTCGATACATCGCGGAGAAAAATAAGATGGAAGCTTTACTCAAAAAAGCATCTCCCCATACCGTACGCTAAATCTTTGCCTGCGCCGATACGCATAAACATCTTCCACATGTCCTTCACGAATGCGGTTTTGTAGTGCGCGCCAGTAATCGGCGCGGAACAGGTCGGCGTGCATCTCTTCAAACAGCGGACCAATGCGCGGATCGGCGCAAAGCCAGTGGCGGAATTCTTCCGGGAAAACATCGCCCGGCGAGACGCTGTACCACGGTTCGCTGGCAAGTTCGTCCTCCGGGTAGCGCGACGGTGGGATGTCGCGGAAGTTTACTTCCGTCATGTAGCAAATTTCATCGTAATCATAAAACACCACGCGCCCGTGACGGGTGACACCGAAGTTTTTAAACAGCATGTCGCCGGGGAAGATGTTGGCGGCAGCAAGCTGGCGAATGGCGTTGCCGTATTCTTCAATGGCGTCGCGCAACTGCTGACCTTCCACTTGTTCCAGCCAGATATTGAGCGGCACCATCCGCCGCTCAATATAAAGATGGCGAATCACAATTTGTTCGCCGAGATCGGTGATTTTTTCCGCTGCTTCCTGGAGCAGTAATGCCATTAATGCCGGGGAAATATGCCGCTTCTCCAGCACAAAGTTTTCAAACTCCTGGGTGTCCGCCATTCGGCCCACGCGATCGTGCTCTTTCACCAGTTGGTAGCAGGCACGAACGTGAGCTGCAGACATCTCTTTCTGCGGCGCGAACTTGTCTTTAATCACTTTGAACACCCGATCAAAACCCGGCAGCGTAAACACCAACATCACCATGCCACGAATACCCGGCGCTTCAATGAACTGCTCATTACAGCCCTGTAGATAAACGAGATATTCGCGGTAGCTCTCGGTTTTAGCGTGCTTCTGGCAGCCGATAGCCATATACAATTCTGCGGTCGTTTTACCTGGCAGAATTTCCCGTAGCCACTCGACCAGTGCTGCGGGCAGCGGTGCATAAACCATAAAATAGGAGCGTGCGAAGCCAAAGACGATGCTCGCTTCGGCGGTCGTCGTCAGGCAAGTATCAATAAATAACTCGCCGTCGTCCGTCTGGTGGATCGGCAGCAAAAATGGCAATGTGCCGAAAGGCGTGATCAGTTTGCCCACCAGCCAGGCGGCTTTATTGCGGTAAAACAGTTCGTTCGCCACCTGTAAATGACTTTCCGCGAGGTTGTCTGTCCCCAGCGTTTCCGTCAGATGGCGAACGATGTAATGAATGTCACGGCTTTTATTCTGCCAGCGCAGACGCAACGGCAGATCGCTGATAACGCGCATCAGCAGAGATTCCCAGCCGTGATCGGGGTGAAAGTCTTTCGCCAGCGGGCGGGGAATGGTACTAAAACGGCGCTCTGGCTGGGAGCTAAAGATAAAAAGCCGCTCGGGAGTAAGCGAGCGGTGGTCAAATAACCGACAGTACACGGAGTTAAAAAAGCTCTCCGCAATCTCGAAACGCGGGTAGTCCGGCAACAGCCGGGTGTAATGCTCTTTAACGCGCAGTAAAAATGCCGCGTCCGTGCTTTGGCCGTTGGTAATGCAGCGCAGTTGCTCCACCACCAGACCCACGTGATGATCGTAAAGATGGATACGGTTTTTCATCGCCTGCTGGACAGCGTGCCAGTCGGCTTGTTCGAAACGCTGCTGCGCCCCAGAAGTCACTTCGAGGAATCGACCATACTGAGCGTCGAAGCCTTGCAGAATGGTTTGTGCAATCAGTAATTCCAGGCCACGCGGCATTTGTTGCCCTCATCAGGAGCAGTGAATTGCCGGATAAGACGCGCAAATCGTCGCATCAGGCGTTGATTGCCGGATGCGGCGTGAACGCCTTATCCAGCCTACGGTCAGCAACGGTTGTAGGCCTAATAAGACGCGCAAGAGTCGCATCAGGCATCGTACACCGATTGCCGGATGCGGCGTGAACGCGTTATCCGGCCTACGTTCGGCAACGACTGTAGGCCTGATAAGACGCGCAAGCGTCGCATCAGGCGCTCATTGTCGGATGCGGCGTGAATGCCTTATCCGACCTACAGTCAGCAACGGTTGTTGTTGCTTAGAACTGCGATTCTTCGGTGGAGCCGGTCAGCGCGGTGACTGAAGACGTGCCGCCCTGAATAATGGTCGTCACTTTATCGAAATAACCTGTACCCACTTCCTGCTGGTGAGATACGAAGGTATAGCCATCTTTCGCGGCGGCAAATTCCGGCTGCTGCACTTTCTCAACATAGTGCTTCATACCCTCGCCCTGGGCATAGGCGTTTGCCAGGTCAAACATGTTGAACCACATGCTGTGGATGCCTGCCAGGGTGATGAACTGGAACTTGTAGCCCATATCCGACAGCTGCTGCTGGAAGCTGGCAATAGTTTTGTCGTC
The DNA here is from genome assembly GCF_002966045.1 of Escherichia sp. MOD1-EC5189. NCBI lineage: Bacteria > Pseudomonadati > Pseudomonadota > Gammaproteobacteria > Enterobacterales > Enterobacteriaceae > Escherichia > Escherichia sp. MOD1-EC5189. The sequence continues at coordinate 45,622 of NZ_PTRX01000032.1, forward strand.
GAGATTTTTCTGCCAGTTGAAGGACGGCGAGCAGTTATAAGCCAGCAGTTTGCCTGGATATTTCGCGTGGATGGCTTGTGCAAAGCGACGCGCCAGTTCCAGGTCTGGCGTGGAGGTTTCACACCATACCAGGTCAGCATATGGCGCATACGCCAGGCCACGGCTGATCGCTTGTTCAATACCTGCATGAGTACGGAAGAAGCCTTCGCTGGTACGCTCGCCGGTAATAAATTCGCTGTCATACGGGTCGCAATCGGAGGTAATCAGATCCGCCGCATCGGCATCGGTACGAGCCACCAGCAGGGTTGGAACGCCCGTCACGTCGGCTGCCAGACGCGCCGCGACCAGTTTCTGAATAGCTTCCTGAGTTGGCACTAAAACTTTGCCGCCCATGTGACCGCATTTCTTCACTGATGCCAGCTGATCTTCGAAGTGAACTGCCGCTGCACCGGCTTCAATCATCGCTTTCATCAGTTCAAAGGCATTCAGGACACCGCCAAAACCGGCTTCCGCATCGGCAACGATCGGCAGGAAGTAATCGACATAGCGCGGATCGCCCGGCTCAATGCCCGCGGACCATTGGATCTGATCGGCACGACGGAAGGTGTTGTTGATCCGCTCCACCACAGCTGGCACCGAGTTTGCCGGATAGAGCGACTGATCCGGATACATGCTGGCCGCCAGGTTAGCGTCCGCCGCTACCTGCCATCCCGACAGATAGACTGCTTCAATACCCGCTTTCGCCTGTTGCAGCGCCTGACCGCCAGTCAGTGCACCGAGGCTGTTGATGTAGCCTTTTTTCGACTCGCCATGCAGCAGACGCCACATTTTCGCCGCGCCCAGTTGCGCCAGCGTGCATTCAGGATTGACTGAACCGCGTAATTTCACCACATCTTCCGCGCTGTATGGGCGAGTAATGCCTTCCCAACGCGGTTGAGTCCACTCTTTCTGTAATTCTTCAATTTGTTGTGTACGGGTTTTCATGTGCAGATGCTCCATAGTTATGTGGTGGTTTACGCTAACAGGCGGTAGCCTGGCAGGGTCAGGAAATCAATTAACTCATCGGAAGTGGTGATCTGTTCCATCAAGCGTGCGGCATCGTCAAAACGCCCCTGGGAGAAACGTTCTTCGCCCAGTTCGCTGGCAATGACTTTCATCTCTTCGCCAAGCATCTGGCGGAACAAGGCTTTGGTCACCGGTTTGCCATTGCTCAACGTTTTTTGATGATGGATCCACTGCCAGATCGAGGTACGGGAAATTTCAGCCGTCGCCGCATCTTCCATCAGGCCATAAATCGGCACACAGCCGTTGCCGGAGATCCATGCTTCGATGTACTGCACAGCCACGCGAATGTTGGCGCGCATACCTTCTTCGGTGCGTTCACCATCACAAGGTGCCAGTAGCTGATCGGCAGTAATCGGCGCGTCTTGTTCGCGCATCACTTCAAGCTGATTTTTACGGGAGCCGAGAATGTCGTTGAATACCGCCATTGCCGTATCCGCAAGACCTGGGTGAGCGATCCATGTGCCATCGTGACCGTTATTGGCTTCCAGCGATTTATCCGCTTTTACTTTGTTGAGCACCTGGTTATTGCGCTCTTCATCTTTGCTCGGAATAAACGCTGCCATGCCGCCCATCGCAAATGCGCCGCGTTTATGGCAGGTTTTGATTAACAGGCGTGAATAGGCATTAAGGAACGGTTTATCCATCGTCACAGCCTGTCTGTCTGGCAGGACGCGATCGGGATAGTTTTTCAACGTTTTGATATAGCTGAAGATGTAATCCCAACGACCGCAGTTCAGACCAACAATATGGTCACGCAGCGCGTGAAGGATTTCATCCATCTGGAACACGGCGGGCAGCGTTTCAATCAGCAACGTCGCCTTGATGGTGCCGCGCGCCAGATTAAAGCGATCTTCTGCATAGCTGAAGACTTCGCTCCACCAGGCCGCTTCCTGCCAGGACTGGGTTTTTGGCAGATAGAAATAGGGACCGCTGCCCTTTGCCAACAGTGCCTGATAGTTGTGAAAGAAGTAGAGCGCAAAATCAAACAGGCTGCCAGGGATTGCCTCACCACGCCAGGTGACATGTTTTTCCGGCAAGTGCAGACCGCGTACCCGACAAATCAAAACCGCTGGATTGGGCTTGAGCTGATAAATTTTGCCTGCTTCATTGGTGTAACTGATGGTGCCATTAACTGCATCGCGCAGGTTAATTTGTCCATCGATCACTTTGTTCCAGTCCGGGGCCAGTGAATCCTCAAAATCGGCCATAAAGACTTTCACATTGGCGTTGAGCGCGTTGATCACCATCTTGCGCTCTACGGGTCCGGTAATCTCTACCCGACGATCTTCTAAGTCCGCAGGAATACCACGAATTTTCCAGTCATCTTTTCTAATGGAAGCCGTTTCCGAAATAAAATCAGGCAATGTTCCGTTATCGATATCCTGCTGCTGCTGAATGCGCACCGCCAGAAGTTTATTACGTTGTGGCGTAAAATGCGTCACCAGCTCAGTCAGAAATTCTACCGCTTCGGCAGTAAGAATTTGCTTCTCCTGCTCGCCATACGGCCTTGTGAAAACCAGTTCATCGGTTGTTGTTGCCTGTTCAGTCATCGTGCAGCTCCTCGTCATGGATCCGAAAACTTCCCCACTGTGAACGAAGGATCGTTGTGTGCTTTTCGTTCAGCACAACTAAGACTACTCATTTAAAATGCAAAATCAAAAACAATTTCCATTTTAAATAAAAATACATGTTAACCTATTGATAACAATATGAATAAAATTTATTCACCTCTTGAGGTGTGTTTCGGAAATAAAAAAGGCACCCGAAGGTGCCTGAGGTAAGGTGCTGAATCGCTTAACGATCGACTATCATAGAAGATTAATCCAACGTTGGATTCATGTGCCGTAGATCGTATGGCGTGATCTGGTAGACGTAATAGTTGAGCCAGTTGGTAAACAGCAAATTACCGTGACTACGCCAGCTCGCTCGCGGTGTATTTTGCGGATCATTATGCGGGAAATAGTTATACGGTACATCTGGATTCAGCCCAGCTTCCACATCGCGGAAAAATTCCTGCGCCAGCGTATGTGCGTCGTATTCCGGATGCCCCGTCACAAAGGCAATGCGCTTATCTTTGCTGGCAAACAGATATGCATCCCCTTCTTCTGTCTCCGCCAGAATTTCCAGATCGGTATAACCACGAATCAACGCTGCCGGAAAGTCAGCATAGCGCGAATGCGGTGCCAGGAATGAATCATCAAAGCCACGCGTCAGAAGCGCATGAGGATGGAGAATATGATGCTCGTAAACGCCAGATAGTTTGTCGGTGCGGGTTTGCTTAGGAATGCCGTAGAGGATATTGAGCGCGGCCTGGACCGCCCAACAGACAAACAGCGTCGAGGTGACGTGATCTTTCGACCACTCCAGCACCTGTTTGATCTGCGGCCAGTAAGCGACATCATTAAACTCCACCAGGCCCAGCGGCGCGCCGGTAACTATCAAACCGTCAAAGTTTTGTTCCTGAATATCTTCAAAGTTACAGTAGAAGTTATTCAGATGCTCTGCGGGCGTGTTGCGCGATTCACGGGAATCGATGCGCAACAGCTGAATATCGACCTGCAAAGGTGAGTTTGAAAGCAGGCGCAGAAACTGATTTTCAGTTTCGATCTTCTTCGGCATCAGGTTAAGGATAAGCACCTTTAGCGGACGAATTTCCTGACCAGACGCGCGAGAAGTTGTCATCACAAAGACGTTTTCTTCACGCAAGAAATTGACGGCGGGTAGCTCGTCCGGCACACGAATCGGCATAACCTGATTACCTCACTACATACGCTTATACGTTTAGACATCCAGATAGCTGAAGATAACCAGAAAATTTGCCAATGTCGAGCCTGCATGTTGAAGGTGAGAAAGTTTCAAGGAAAAGGCTACGTTAGAATATAAGAATGACTAAAAGGAGAGGAAATGGTTATTAGTATTCGCCGCTCACGGCATGAGGAAGGGGAAGAACTGGTTGCGATTTGGTGCCGTTCTGTCGATGCCACCCACGATTTTTTATCAGCAGAGTATCGGGCCGAGCTGGAGGAGCTAGTACGTTCTTTCCTGCCGGAAGCGCCGTTGTGGGTCGCGGTTAATGAGCGGGATCAGCCGGTTGGGTTTATGTTATTGAGTGGTCAGCATATGGATGCGCTGTTTATCGATCCTGATGCGCGCGGCTGCGGCGTGGGTCGGTTGCTGGTCGAGCATGCGCTCTCAATGGCCCCGGAACTGACAACCAATGTTAATGAGCAAAATGCCCGGGCGGTAGGGTTCTATAAGAAGTTGGGATTTAAGGTTACGGGACGCTCTGAGGTGGACGATTTGGGGAAACCGTATCCGTTGCTGAATCTGGCGTATGTGGAGGCGTAGGCAATTTTTTTCTCATCCCGGTGAGCTGAACTTCAGGTTTCGTACCCACCAATGGTGACATGATTATTTCTGCTTAAGCATTGCCATGACCGCACTATCACTGAGCACCACTGATTGCGCATGGATGTGGAAATGGCGATATTTCATTAACGTTGCACCAGCGACCACTTCATGAAGAATGCGTTCCTCAACCTGTGACAAACCGCCCTCATTCATTTCCAGCGCGCTCACAACAATATCCATACGTTTTGCTGGCAAAAAAGAGTACCAGGGTGAACGTGGGTGGAGTTGCAAAACAAGATCTTGCAGAACTTTTTCTGCAACAAAGAAATTGGCGATTAACAGGCGCTGGTTACTGAAGGCAGCCTCTCCTGACACTTCACGTTTGCTTTCAAGATCGCGAACAGTAATTTGATTACGACGAATTTGGATATACAGAACTGACATGAGATTCCCTTCATCATGCAAATAATTGATATGCAAAAAACCCCGGCCTTATGGACCGGGGTTTTTCTAATTTGATGCCTGGCAGTTCCCTACTCTCGCATGGGGAGACCCCACACTACCATCGGCGCTACGGCGTTTCACTTC
>NZ_PTRX01000033.1:0-48671 GCF_002966045.1 Escherichia sp. MOD1-EC5189
GGCAGAGAAGAAATCCGTCTTCACATTGTTTGCGATGTCCCTGATGAACTTATTGATTTCACGTTTGAATGGAAAGGTCTGAAGAAATTATGCGTGGCAGTCTCCTTTCGGTCAATAATAGCAGAACAAAAGAAAGAGCCAGAAATGACGGTCAGATATTATATCAGTTCTGCTGATTTAACCGCAGAGAAGTTCGCCACAGCAATCCGAAACCACTGGCACGTGGAGAATAAGCTGCACTGGCGTCTGGACGTGGTAATGAATGAAGACGACTGCAAAATAAGAAGAGGAAATGCAGCAGAATTATTTTCAGGGATACGGCACATCGCTATTAATATTTTGACGAATGATAAGGTATTCAAGGCAGGGTTAAGACGTAAGATGCGAAAAGCAGCCATGGACAGAAAGTATCTGGCGTCAGTCCTTGCGGGGAGCGGGCTTTCGTAATCTTGCTCTGGGTGTTTATATTAAATTAGCACTTCCCTTAATTATCATAAATACAAAGAGGTGAAAACATGTGGGGGTATTTGTTGTTAAATAACACTATGGTGAATTAATAACATGCTGTCAGTGATACGCATATTTTATCTAACAAAGCTTTAGTAAAATTCCGCGGAGTAAGAAGATTCCGCCAAAGATTCCATATAATATTAAGGTTGTTATGAATAAAGGTAATAGATTACAACAATTAGAAGATATGTGTCGTGATATTATTAAAATTAATATGTGGTATGAACTCCCCGATTATGTATTTTTTTCAATATCTGACACCATCGATGGGACGAGTGATGAATTTGCAATAAATGTGTATAAAAATATCGACAGAAGTCTTCTTGAAATATTATTGCATCCATCTGTTTTACTGTCAGTTGTTGAGTCCTTACAAAGTAATACTATAGCTGAGTATATCGTGAAATTGTCTGAAATAGAGATGAATTATGACGACTTGCTAATATCGGATGTTAAATCATGTCTTTTTATCAACTATGGATTCAATAACAGTGAATCGGTTGCGCTATTTAATAAGATTTACCGCGAATTAAAAGATATTGTAAAATCATCAAGAGTACATATAGATCATGAGAAAGATATTTTTGATGGCCTTAATCAAATCTTGGCTTTTTCCGATAATAATAAACATGAGTATTTTTTATATATAAAGGCATATTGGCTCAGTTTATACTTTTGTGAAATTTCACAGAACGTGAGAGAAAGAGATAAGTTGTCATTTTATTATAATGAATTTTCTGTCCGATTTCCTAATGTTGTCCTATATCCGTCATGCTACAAATTGTAAGGCTTGGCACCTGAAATTCATTGTTAATTCGAGACGCTTGATTGTCCACTATATCAAAACAGTCATACCTCGGAATTTTCTCACATTAGTCCATACGGTATTCAATTTTCGCAACTGCGCCCTGAAATAAAAAACTGCAAAACTGCTTTTTCTTGACCTGTCCCAATCACGCAAGACTACTTTTAGTAGAGATCTCTAGCCATATCGATTTTAGTGCCGCCCGCGCATTTTATACAAAACAGGGCTTTATCAATGAGGCGATAATACGCAATTACTATGATATTGGTGAGGATAAATTAATCTTCACTAAAAATATGCAATCGTGAGATAAAATATGCTTTAACTCATATGGAAACATTGCTTAAACAACTTGGTTGCTGCATATGATTCTTTAGCCCGCGGTGACTCGCTTCCCGCTGGTAACAAACGTGCCCGCACCTAAATGATGCAACGTATTGAGTTTATCATCATCAAACTGCCAGCGGCCTTCGACAAATACTCGTGCGTCTGCCGCTGCCGATACCACTTCGCCAAATAGCGTATCGTATTTTTCTTGCGCAGAAGTCGCTGGTAGCAATCGACACTCCATCCATGCCAGACATTTCTCTTCAACCAGCGGCAATCCAAGCACCGGACCTTTCACAACCGGAATGCCATAGCAATTAAATTTATCTTCTTCACGACCCGAGACACTTCCCACCGCCCACGTCCAGTTAGTCGCTGCAACACCTGGGACAACAATGCCAAATTTACCGTTACGCTCAATCAACTCCCTGGTCCATGTCGATTTATCTACCACAATCGCTATGCGTGGCGGTTCAAACTCCACCGGCATCGACCAGGCCGCAGCCATCACATTACGTCGCTGTGATTTTTCATCAAAAGTTGTTATCAAAACTGTGGGGCCGTGGTTTAACAGACGGCTGGCATGGTGTAATTCGACGGGGATGAATCGGCTCACGGTATCGCCTCGCTAAGAAGGTTGTTTTAAAAGCGTAGCTCGTAACGCAATAAGTAACGAAATTAACGGGATTGGCGATTTGCGAACGTGATGCATGTCCGCGATCGCACAAAATAGCCGGTGCGGCGTCTATTCCAGGTTATAAATTGAGAAAACCACAAACGGAAACGCCTGATGACGCCCATTCTGAATCACTATTTTACCCGCATTAACTGGTCGGGAGCGGCTGCGGTCAATATCGAAACGCTGCGCGCATTACACCTGAAACACAATTGCACCATTCCATTTGAAAATCTCGATGTTTTGCTGCCGAGAGAAATGCAGCTTGATGATCAATCGCTGGAAGAGAAATTGGTGCTCGCCCGGCGTGGTGGTTACTGCTTTGAGCAGAATGGCGTGTTTGAGCGGGTGTTACGCGAGCTGGGTTTTCAGGTACGCAGTCTGTTAGGGCGCGTAGTGTTATCTAATCCGCCAGCATTACCGCCGCGTACCCATCGTTTGTTGTTGGTGGAGCTGGAAGGCGAACACTGGATTGCTGATGTCGGTTTCGGTGGACAGACGCTAACCGCGCCGATTCGTTTAGTTCCCGATCTCGTGCAGATCACGCCACACGGAGAGTATCGGTTGTTACAGGAGGGTGATGATTGGGTGTTGCAGTTTAATCATCATCAGCACTGGCAGTCGATGTACCGTTTTGATCTCTGTGAACAACAACAAAGTGATTATGTGATGGGGAATTTCTGGTCGGCGCACTGGCCGCAATCGCATTTTCGCCATCATTTGCTGATGTGCCGCCATTTGCCGGACGGTGGCAAACTGACACTGACCAATTTTCATTTCACCCATTATGAAAATGGACATGCAGTGGAGCAACGAAATCTACCGGATGTGGCGTCGTTATATGCCGTGATGCAGGAGCAGTTTGGTCTGGGCGTAGATGACGCAAAGCATGGCTTTACTGTGGATGAACTGGCGTTGGTGATGGCGGCGTTTGATACGCATCCGGAGGCGGGGAAATAGTTTGTGCCAGGGGCCGGATGCGGCGTAAACGCCTACAACCGGCCCACATTAGCCCGGTTGTAGGCCTGATAAGCGAAGCGCATCAGGCAACGGTATCAAAAATCAATGGCCCATTCAGCATGGAAAAGAATCACCGCTGTGCCAGAAATGGTGACTTTCTCCGGTTGGTTATCTCGAATTGTCACCGTCACATCAATCACGCCGTCACGCCCCAGTGCGCGCCCCTGATGGCCTTTAACACGCAACACGCTGCCATCGTGGGGTAGTAAGTTGTGATGTACCAACCATGCGCCCATCGGGCCATTGGCATTCCCGGTCACCGGATCTTCCACAATACCAATCGCAGGTGAGAACATGCGACCATCGGTTTCATTTTTGCCAGGGCGGATCTGGAACGGGAAAAAACCATTGCAGCCAATCTGCTTGCTGATTGCGGTCAGCGCAGCAAGGTCAGGCGAAAGAGCGTCGATATCCACTTCTGGTTTCAACGGGATCATCACTTTTGAGTGTCCTGTGGTTGCCACCTGGATTGGCAAACCCGGCAGAATATTGTCTTCGGTAAGATGCAATGCGTTGATAATCGCTGCACGTGTTTCACCTTCCAGCGGTGGCTCAAAGCCCGGCGTACCTTGTTCCAGCGAAATACGATAATCATCGTTGTGCTTTTCGATAGTCACGCGATGTTTTCCTGCCAGCGACGTTTGCCAGACCGTGCAATTTCCCAAACCTAATACCTTTGAACGTACATAGTGTGCAGCCACCGTTGCGTGACCGCAAATTGGCACTTCAACCGTTGGCGTAAAGTATCGAACGTGTACATCGCTGTCGTCGCTGTGCAGCAGAAAAGCAGTTTCCGAATGACCTAATTCGCGGGCGATAAGCTGCATTTGCGCTTCGCTAAGTTTATCGGCGGGAAAAACAACACCGGCAGAATTGCCGCGAAACGGTTGTGAGGTAAAAGCATCGACGTGATAAACCTGCGGTTTCATTAACGTTCTCCTGTGGCTGGAGAACTATCATAGCCTGCAAGTGGCCGGAGAGCGAAGGACTATCCGGCCAGGGGGAGAATTATCGCCGCGAGCGCACAATCTGGTACCGACGAGTAAAGTACTCAAAAGGCGCGCTCCACACATGCACCAGTCGGGTGAACGGAAAGAGCAGGAAGATGGTCATTCCCAATACCAGATGCAGGCGGAAGACGAACGCTACGCCGTTAAGCATTTCTGACGATCCTCCACGGAAAGTGACGATACTTTGCGCCCAACCCACCAGTTTCATCATTTCGCTACCATCAGGATACTGTGCTGAAAACGGTATGGTACTTAGCCCCAACAAACATTGGATCAGCAATATGCTCATGATGATGATATCAGGCGTGGTGGAAGTAGCACGCACACGCTGATTTGTCAGTCTGCGCCACAGCAGTCCTGCACCGCCAATCAACGTCAACACGCCGCAAATACCGCCGAGCACCATCGCCATCAGTTGTTTCGCTGCCACTGGTAAAAACCACGCGTACATCCAGTGCGGTGTTAACATGCCGAACAGATGACCGAAGAAGATCCCCAGAATGCCGATATGGAACAGATTCGACCATATCACCATCCCGCGTTTATCGAGCATCTGGCTCGAGGAGGCGCGCCAGGTGTACTGCCCGTAGTCATAGCGCAGCCAGCTGCCAAGGAAAAACACCGTCGCACAAATGTATGGGTAGATATCGTAAAAAAAGACGTTCAGATACTGAATCATTTCCCACCTCCCGCACTGATGTCGACGTACTGCGGCGCGACATCCTGGCTATAGCGTCGCTGATATTGATTAAGCGGCGAGCTGTCACACGCCGTGGCGTTATCTTCAATAAACTTCACCTGTTCTTCTTCCCACACCGCATCCAGCGCCTGGCGGGTGTCGTCACGCTCTTCACTACGAATTTGTTTTGTGACACTGTCACTTGACAGGGGACTTCCTGCCAGTTGCAAAAGGGCGTCAAATAACGCGTACCACGGTGTCTCGCGTTGTTTTAAGCGTCCGCCAAGCAGGGCGAGGATCGGCGCAACGTTGAGTAATCCTTCTTTTGCCTGATCGTCCGGCAGCACACTTAAGTACTCCAGGTACAGCGGCAGATAATCAGGCAGTTCCCGACAATCCAGTTGCAGACCGACCTTTTCATACTCCGCCAGCAGGTCCACCATTGCCTGGCCTCGATCGCGGGATTCGGCATGAACATGTTCGAACAGCAGCAGCGACGTGGTGCGCCCGCGGTCGAACACTTCACACCATTCGGCCTGTTTATCCAGCAGCGGCGCGTTGAGCAGGTCGAGTGCAAAATCGGTGAGCATCGGTGCGTCGCGGCGGATCAACGCCAGCGCGTCCTCCTTACATTCCCACAACAGCTCGTCCGGATACTCCATCAACAGGCCGATCACTTTGAGGATCTGCATTATTCTCCCTCCGCTTTATCGCGCACTTCGGTAATGTTGATGGCATCGATACGGCTACTGTTGAACAGGTTGAATTTGCTGTCTGAGCCGTGGCAACCGTCGCCAAAGCTGAAGCCGCAGCCGTTGCGTTCTGCGAAGGCATCGCCCGCCATTTCCCGATGACTGGTTGGAATGACAAAACGATCTTCATAGTTGGCGATGGCAAGGTAGCGATACATCTCTTCGACCTGGGCGACGCTCAGGCCTACTTCGTCGATAGCACGGGTATCAGTCACGCCCTCCACCGTTTGTGAACGCATATAGTGGCGCATCGCCATCATCCGTTTTAGAGCCCGGAGCACCGGACCGGTATCGCCCGCACTCAACATATTGGCGAGATATTGCACCGGTATACGAAGGCTTTCGATAGCGGGAAGCACACCTTCGCTTTTCGGTAAGCCGCCTGCATCGGCGTAGGACTGAATTGGTGACAGCGGCGGTACGTACCAGACCATCGGCAGGGTGCGATATTCAGGGTGCAGCGGTAGCGCCAGTTTCCAGTCCATCGCCATTTTGTAGACTGGCGAACGCTGGGCAGCTTCAATCACGTTTTGTGGAATACCTTGTTTCAGGGCTTCTTCGATCACTGAGGGATCGTGCGGATCGAGGAACACTTCGCACTGGCGTTCGTAGAGATCAACCTCGCGTTCGGTGCTCGCCGCTTCCTCGATGCGGTCGGCGTCGTAAAGCAGCACGCCCAGATACCGGATGCGACCCACGCAGGTTTCTGAGCACACGGTGGGTTGGCCTGACTCAATTCGTGGGTAACAGAAGATGCATTTTTCTGACTTACCGCTTTTCCAGTTGAAGTAGATTTTTTTGTACGGACAACCGCTAATGCACAAACGCCAGCCACGGCATTTGTCCTGATCGATGAGCACAATACCGTCTTCTTCGCGTTTGTAGATCGCGCCGCTGGGGCAGGTCGCCACGCAGCTGGGGTTAAGGCAGTGTTCGCACAGGCGCGGCAGGTACATCATGAACGTATTTTCAAACTGACCGTACATCTCCTTTTGCATTGCGTCAAAGTTGCGGTCGCGAGCGCGTTTTTCGAACTCACCGCCCAGCAGTTCTTCCCAGTTTGGCCCCCAAATCACTTTGTCCATCCGTTTGCCGTCAATCAGCGAACGCGGGCGGGCAGTAGGAATGTGTTTACCTTCTGGCGCGCTATGCAAATGTTCGTAGTCGAAGGTGAAAGGTTCGTAGTAATCGTCAATCTGCGGCACCACCGGGTTGGCGAAGATTTTGGTTATTACGCCCATTTTGCTGCCCAGACGCGGGCGTATCTTGCCATTCACATCACGCACCCAGCCGCCTTGCCACTCTTCCTGATCTTCCCAGTTTTTCGGATAACCAATGCCCGGTTTGGTTTCGACGTTGTTAAACCATGCGTACTCCATGCCTTCGCGTCCGGTCCAGACGTTTTTACAGGTCACCGAACAGGTATGGCAGCCGATACATTTATCGAGGTTAAGCACCATGCCGACTTGCGAACGTATTTTCATTTTTTCGCCTCCTGTACCTGATCGCGACCTTCATCATCCAGCCAGTTAACGTTCTTCATCTTGCGGATCATGATGAATTCGTCGCGGTTCGAGCCGACGGTGCCGTAGTAGTTAAAGCCCCAGGCCAGCTGCGCGTAACCGCCAATCATATGTGTCGGTTTTGGGCAAACGCGGGTAACCGAGTTATGAATGCCGCCGCGCATGCCGGTTACTTCCGAGCCGGGGATATTCATTATGCGTTCCTGGGCGTGATACATCATGGTCATGCCCGGCGGTACACGTTGGCTGACCACTGCACGGGCCGTCAGTGCGCCGTTGGCGTTAAACACTTCCACCCAGTCGTTATCGACAATGGTCAGTTCGCGGGCATCGGTTTCGCTGATCCAAACAATTGGCCCGCCGCGAGAGAGCGTCAGCATCAGCAGGTTTTCACTGTAGGTAGAGTGAATGCCCCATTTCTGGTGCGGTGTCAGGAAGTTAAGTGCTTTTTCCGGGAAGCCGTTTGGCGGTATCTGGCGCATTTCGCTGACGCTGCGCGTGTCGATAGGCGGACGATAAGCCACCAGGCTTTCACCAAAGGCACGCATCCACGGATGATCCTGATAGACCTGCTGGCGCCCCGACAGCGTGCGCCACGGAATTAACTCATGAACGTTGGTGTATCCGGCGTTGTAGGAGACGTGATCGCTTTCCAGACCGGACCATGTGGGGCTGGAGATAATTTTACGCGGCTGCGCCTGAATATCGCGAAAGCGGATCTTTTCGTCCTCTTTGTGCAGCGCCAGATGGGTATGTTCGCGTCCGGTGATCTCGCCCAGCGCCTGCCACGCTTTGACTGCAACATGACCGTTGGTTTCCGGTGCCAGCGCCAGAATCACTTCTGATGCGTCAATGGCGGTGTCAATCAGCGGTCGCCCCTGTGCCGGGCCATCACGCTTGGTGTAATTGAGTTTGCCGAGGAAATCGATTTCATCCTGGGTATTCCACGAAATCCCTTTACCGCCGTTGCCAAGTTTGTCCATCAATGGCCCGAGAGAGGTAAAGCGTTCATAGGTAGCAGGGTAGTCACGCTCCACTGCCACAATATTGGGCGCGGTTTTACCCGGGATCAGATCGCATTCGCCTTTGCGCCAGTCGAGCACTTCACACGGCTGGGAGAGTTCTGCCGGAGAGTCATGCAGTAGGGGTTGTAATACCACGTCGGTTTCTTTGCCAAGATGCCCTACGCACACTTGCGAAAATGCTTTGGCAATACCTTTGTAGATTTCCCAGTCGCTGCGTGATTCCCACGCCGGATCGACCGCCGCAGAAAGCGGATGAATAAACGGATGCATATCCGAGGTGTTCATATCGTCTTTTTCGTACCAGGTGGCGGTGGGCAGAACGATATCGGAGAACAGGCAGGTACTGGACATACGGAAGTCGAGCGTCACCAGCAGGTCGAGCTTGCCTTCAATCGCCGCAGTTTGCCACTCGACTTCTTCTGGTTTGATCCCGTCGCTGGCACCGAGTTCCTCACCCTGAATCCCACTTTCGGTTCCCAGCAGATACTTCTGCATATATTCGTGGCCTTTGCCGGAGGAGCCAAGCAGGTTAGAACGCCAGACAAACAAATTACGCGGATGATTGCTGCCGCTATCGGGTTGTTCGCAGGCCATGCGTAAATCGCCCGATTTCAGCGCCTGGGCGGTTAATTCTGTGGGGGATAATCCGGCCTTGTCGGCTTCAGCTTTAATCCCGAGCGGGTTACGCCCCAGCTGCGGCGCAGAAGGTAGCCAGCCCATACGTTCAGCGCGAACGTTGAAATCAATCAGATGACCGCTGTACTTACTGGCATCGGCCAGCGGTGAAAGTAACTCCTGAGCAGAGACTTTTTCATAGCGCCATTGACTGGAGTGATTGTAGAAAAACGAGGTGCTGTTCATCTGGCGCGGTGGTCGGTTCCAGTCGAGTGCAAAGGCCAGAGGCAGCCAGCCGGTTTGCGGGCGCAGTTTTTCCTGACCGACATAGTGTGCCCAGCCGCCACCGCTTTGCCCGACACAACCGCAGAAGATCAGCATGTTGATCATCCCACGGTAGTTCATGTCCATGTGATACCAATGGTTGACGCCAGCACCGAGGATAATCATCGAGCGCCCATGCGTTTTATGGGCGGTATCGGCAAATTCGCGGGCGATGGTTTCAATGTACTGGCGCGGTACGCCGGTAATTTGCTCGCCCCAGGCTGGGGTGTAAGGTTTGATTTCAGCGTAATCTTTCGCGCTGTTTTCATCTTCCAGCCCGCGATCGAGGCCGTAATTTGCCAGTACCAGATCATAAACGCTGACGACCGGACAGGTGTTGCCATCGGCTAATGTCAGGTTTTTAACGGGCAATTGGCGCACCAGGACCGGATTGTGTTTTACGCTGCGAAAGTGTGGATTTTCAATGCCGCCAAAGTAGGGGAAGGCCACGCCTGCAACAGTGTCGTGTTGACCGAGCAAGGTTAACGCTAACTCAGTTTCTGTTCCGGCGGCGATAGATTCCAGGTTCCATTTGCCTTTTTCGCCCCAACGAAAACCAATCGAACCGTTAGGCACCACCAGTTCACCCGCAGTATTAACTGCCACGGTTTTCCACTGCGGATTGTTGCTTTCGCCCAACCCATCCACCAGGTCAGATGCACGGATCATCCGTCCGGGAACGTAGCTGCCATCGTCGCGCGGTTCAAGCATTACCAGCATCGGCATGTCGCTATAGCGGCGGCAGTAATTGATAAAGTAGTCGCTGGGATTATCGAGATGGAACTCTTTTAAAATCACATGGCCCATTGCCATTGCCAGGGCGCTATCAGTGCCTTGTTTCGGTGCCAGCCACTGGTCGCACAATTTGGCTACTTCAGAGTAGTCCGGGGTAATGGCGATAGTTTTGGTACCTTTGTAACGTACTTCGGTAAAGAAGTGGGCGTCTGGTGTGCGCGTTTGCGGTACGTTAGAACCCCAGGCGATGATATAGCTGGAGTTATACCAGTCGGCAGATTCTGGCACGTCGGTTTGTTCGCCCCAGGTCATCGGTGAGGCGGGCGGCAGGTCGCAATACCAGTCGTAGAAGCTTAAACAGGTGCCACCTAACAGCGACAGATAGCGTGTTCCGGCGGCGTAAGAAACCATCGACATGGCTGGAATCGGCGAGAAACCGGCAACGCGATCCGGGCCGTAGGTTTTGATGGTCCAGACGTTAGCGGCAGCAATCAACTGGTTTAGCTCTTGCCAGTTGGAGCGGATAAAACCGCCACGTCCGCGTATCTGCTTGTAACTCATGCACTTTTGCGGATCATTCATAATCGATGCCCACGCCAGTACCGGATCGCTGTGTTGCTTGAGCGCTTCGCGCCACAGTTCAATTAGTCGTTTACGTATTAGCGGGTATTTCAGTCGGTTGGCGCTGTAAAGATACCAGGAGTAACTTGCACCACGCGGGCAGCCGCGAGGTTCATGATTGGGCAGGTCAGGGCGAGTGCGAGGATAGTCGGTCTGTTGGATTTCCCAGGTCACCAGGCCATTTTTAACGTAGATTTTCCAGCTACAGGAGCCTGTACAGTTAACGCCGTGAGTGGAACGCACGATTTTGTCGAACTGCCAACGCTGGCGATAGCTGTCCTCCCAGTCGCGGTTGCTATGCATCACCTGGCCGTGACCATCGGCAAAGGTTTCGCCCTTTTGTTTGAAGTAGCGAAAGCGATCCAAAAGTTTACTCATGACATAACTCCTGCTCCAGGAATGAATTGGGATCTGATGCCTTGTCGGATGCGACACGGTTGTAGCCTGATAAGACGTGTCAGGCATCGATTTCTTATTTTTGGCTGAACTTCCGCCGACCATAAACCAGCCAGGTCAGCAGCACACAAACGATGTAGAAGATTAAAAACACTTTCATCGCGCCTACCGGAGAGCCGGTCATATTGAGCGACATGCCAAACGCCTGCGGAATGAAAAAGCCGCCCACTGCGCCAATGGCTGAGATAAAGCCCAGAGCCGCCGCCGTTTCGGTGACGGCTTCTCTCTGAGCTTGCTCATCACTACCGCCTTTCATCTTCACCCGATAAATGGTTATCTGGCGAAAGATGACGGCGATCATCTGGAAAGTAGAACCACTTCCCAGACCCGCGGTCAGAAACAGCCCCATAAAGACGGCGTAAAATGCGATGAAATTACCAGAGCCTGTGCCCGGTAAGGTAAGGAAGAGCAGTGCACTGAAAATCGCCATAAAAATGAAGTTGATCAACGTCACCCGCACGCCGCCAAATTTATCGGAAATAGCACCACCAACCGACCGCGCGATGGCACCGATAAATGGGCCAAAGAACGCCAGACGCAGAATATTCACATCCGGGAACTGGGTTTTCGCCAGCATGGCAAAACCCGCAGAAAAACCGATAAACGAACCGAAGGTGGCGAGATAGAGAAGACTGAGCAGCCAGAGATGCAGACGTTGTAATACAGGCAATTGATCGGCGATTGACGCGCGTGAACTGGCGATATCATTCATCCCTAACCAGGCGGCAATAGTGGCAATCGCCAGTAATGGCACCCAAATCCATGCGGCATTCGCCAGCGACATTACCGAACCGTCGGCCTGTGGTACGCCATTGACACCGAGAAAGGCAAATACGGGGATAAAAATCACCAGCGGCGCAACCAGCTGCATCACGCTTACGCCTAAGTTTCCTAATCCGCCATTAATCCCAAGTGCGCTCCCTTGTTTGGCTTTTGGGAAGAAGAAACTGATATTGCCCATGCTCGAAGCAAAGTTCGCCCCTGCAAAACCGCATAGCAAAGCGATAACGATAAATATCCCAAAAGGAGTATTCGGATTCTGCACGGCAATTCCGAGCCAGACGCAAGGAATAATCAGGATTGCAGTACTAAAAACCGTCCATCGGCGTCCACCAAATATAGGCACCATAAAGGAGTAGGGGACACGCAATAATGCGCCAGAAACGGAGGGTAATGCGGTTAATAAAAAGAGTTGATCGGTAGTGAAATTAAAACCGATTTTATTGAGATTAACAGTAACTGCGCTAAATAGCATCCAGACACAGAAGGCAAGAAGTAGGCAACTTACTGATATCCAGAGGTTTCTTCGTGCAATATGCTTTCCTTTATTTTCCCAGAAGGCCGGGTTTTCTGGTTTCCAGTCGCGCAAAAGATAACGACTATTTTTCTCATTTTGCAGTGCCATATTGTTCCTCACATGTACACATTGGTAATGAAAAAAAGACAAAACAGGAGGTAAGGCGCAATAGCCAGTTATTAGAATTAAGGATGAATTAGGTGAAGTGCTGATTGAAAGAATAGATAAGAAAGCGTAACCGCGGGGGCAGAATGGGGATTAAGCAGACAGATATGTGTTACTAAATGTAACTAACAGGCTAACCTTCAAACGGGGGTTAATCTTTGAACGTATGCCATGTTTCAACCCTTCAGATCGTGAATCTAAAGGGTTGCATATTAACTATATTCTTAATAAGACCAGACACTTATAGAATTAGTGATGATTTATTCACTAAAAAGGCCATGAGCTGGAGGAAAACGATCTGTCCAGAAAGTCTATCGGTTCCTCTCTTATCGCCTCATTGTAATAATCGTTATTACAGTAAGTATTGTTTATTTCATCTAAGGTCATATTTTTAATTTTTATATTCATCTGATTTACAACTTCTTCTGTTTTATAAGTGTGTATATTATATGGGGTGTATGCTTCTTTAAAAGTATAGTGAAACAATTCGTTATCCACATCTACTCCGTCAGAGTGAACTTCAAATGCACCAGGCGAAAGAATTGCCAGGCCAGTATTAAGCTTAAGTGCTGGGGAAAACAAATTAAATAACATGAGCTGCATAGTAGGGCAATTGTTCTTCCCAGAAACATTTAAAAAATTTAAGTTTTTGCTCTGTTTTATTATGGGGAATAAAGTTCCAATATCGGATGTATTCTTAGTGTCAATGCGGGTTATTTTATTATTGTCCAGCCTTAAGCTTTTGATAGATGAAAGATAAGTCAGGAAATGAAGGTTTATTTTTTTCAACTGATTGTTCGCAGCGTTTAATGTCTGTACATTGCAGAAGTTGCTAAAGAATATTTTAATTTCAGAAAGCAAGTTGTTGTTGATAAGTAACGTATTCAAGTTGGGAAATAAGGCATTATGTAAACTTGTTAGTTTATTATGGGATAGGTCCAGAAGTAAGAGTTCATCTTTATTTCCTGCAGCAATATCAGTTAATTGATTGTGGCTGAGGTTCAGGTACTGCAGCCTTTCGCAACATTCTAATTGCACAAACTCTAGTTGATTATGTGCCGCACTAAAATAAGTAACTGATGAAAGCCCATCTATATCAATATTTCTGAGAGCATTATTATTCACAGATATATGTTTAATGCTTACATTTCTGCCTTGAGGAAAATTTATAGACTCAAGAGCATTACTATTCAGACTAAGGTTGATGAGTTTATCGTAGTTGGTTGCATCAAAATGTTTGAGTTGGTTCTCATCAAGATTGATAGAGGTGAAGTTTTGCAGCCCTGGTGGTTGAGTAGTTAAATTAAGTCGAGATAAATCAATGTCATTCTGCTTCGACAAAAAAGCACGGTTTATCCTTTCTGCCGCTTCTTTTCGGCATTCTTGACGATGAAGTTCACCTGTGACTATGCATTTTTCTTTCCATTTATTCAATTCATGCATCCAGCTATATAAATTCTGTTCGGGGAGTCGCTGTAGGGACTGCTTTGTTTTAAAAAAGATTAAAGGAAACTTCATAACTACTCCATGGCAATAATATATTTTTTGATTTATTATCCTTGATTAATCAGGATGTTTTTTATAACTCTGTGGTAAAGGATTGGCTTAACCAATTATGAAATGTTGGTCCATAACCTAAGGAAGTTTTATTCTCATCATAAATGTAATAACAGATAGGGGTGCCTGTTGCGTCCTTGAGTTCTGAGGATGAGGATGAGGATGAGGATAGGGGAGTGTCGTTATCAAACCGACACGCGCGATACATAGGCAGAATAGCTTTTAATTCTTCTTCAGAAAGTGTTGTTTCTTGTTCTGTTAAAGTTAAATTGCTGAAATAAGGTTTTGAACGGTAACGAATCGACATTGAATCATTGTTTTCTTTATTATCACCTTCAGTATTTTTGCTTACTTCTACAAGATGCTTATTACTGGTATCGATATTTTTAATTGCTAGATCATAAGATATCTTAATGGTCACTTCATTAATATGATCAACTAAATCCATTATTGCATTCCAGTACTGCATTTGTGCAATAGGATCATTGTTAATACCGTTAACTGATAAATACCAAAGATGTTTTGATGATATTAACTCATTAATGTTATCTGTTGGTAATAAATTGTTGTTACTTAAGTCTAAATATTCAAGTATCGCAGTGCTTTTAGCGTTTAAATTTGCAATATGGTTGTCGTTTAAAGCGATTTTTTTCACCATGGGGTGATAGTGTAATTTAAGATCATTGATCATATTGTGACAAGCACTTAACTCAATCAGAGATTCTTGTTGAGAAACATCCAGCGATGTTAGCTGGTTATTATCAAGGTTAAGAAATTTCAGTTTATAACTGTCAGAAATATTAATTTCTTTTAGATTATTATTTTGCGCTTCCAGATTAACCAATGAATGCTGATTTTTTAAATCTAAACTTTCCAGCTTGTTGCAATCGATATAAATATTTTCCAGTTTTGATTCATTTGGAAAGGTTATCGTTTCAATATTATTCAAGGTGAGGTTGATATTGATAAGACTAGCATTGTCGGTAAAGTCAAGGAAAGTTAGACAATTCCCCTCCAAATTCAATGTTTTAACTGTAGGGGGGATAGGCGGTAACTCACTCAAATCAAGATATGACAAATTAAGAGATTCCATGTTTGAGTTGTAAGCTTCATTAATTCGCTCTAGAATAGTTCTTTTTTCTACGCCATTATTAAGCGATTTCTCACCCCATTGTGCCAGTTGTTCAAAAAAATTGCTGGCGATGGTTTCTCTGTTAGGTAATGCGTTATTCACTTGATAACTGGCATTATTTTTTACACAACCTGTATTAATATTGGTCATAATCACTCATCAATAAATATTATACTAAGATGTCCCCGGAGGGTATGGAAGAATATTAATTGAGGTGAATGACCAGAAATATCAAAAATTGCTCATTTTTACTTAAGGAGTCATACAGCAGCACTTAAATCAAAAACCAGCCCAGAGAAGGGCTGGTCAGGAGAGGATGTTAGAACTGATAGGTAATGCCCGTTGCGACGATGTTATCGGTGCGAATATCTACGGCACGGGTAAAGTCGCTTTCATCGATCAGGTTGATTTTATAATCAACATAGGTCGACATATTTTTGTTGAAGAAATACGTTGCACCAACGTCGATATACTCAATCATGTCCTGATCGCCGTAACGCCCCAGATCTCTGCCTTTTGATTTCAGGTAAGCGAGTGATGGGCGCAAGCCGAAGTCGAATTGATATTGGGCCACCACTTCGAAACTTTGTGCTTTGTTAGAGATATAACCATCACCATAGGTGGTCATGTTTAATGTTTCAGCGTAATTAGCTGCAAAGTAAATGTTGTTGGCATCATATTTTATACCTGTTGCCCACAGTTCTGCATTCTTACCGGAGGCATTGAGAGGATTAGCCGCTGCTCTTTCCTGCGCATTTGTCCGATCAGATTTGGTATACACAGCACCGATCCCAAAGCCATCATAAACATAAGTTGAGGAGATACCGAAACCGTCACCATTGGCACGCGTATAGTCAGCACCATAAAGATGAGCGTTATCAGAGCGTTCATTTTTGCCTTGATATTGTGCGGCAAAGTTCAGCCCTTCAATTAAGCCAAAGAAATCGTAGTTGCGATAGGTTGCCACACCAGTGGTACGATATGTCATGAAGACATCTTTCTGGCTCCAGGTATCGCCACCAAATTCTGGCAACATATCGGTCCATGAACCAATGTCATAACCGACACCGTAGTTACGACCATAGTCCAGAGAGCCAAATTCACTAATTTTTAAACCTGCATAGGCAAGACGGGTTTTGTTGCCGCGCGAGCCGTTGGCTTCATCGTTATAGCCTTTAAAATCATATTCCCAGTGACCAAAACCAATCATTTGATCATTGATTTGCGTTTCTCCTTTAAAACCGAGACGGGCATAAGTTTTATCACCATCGTCACGCTTATCATCAGTAAAATAACGTAGAGCGGTAACCTTGCCATAAAGGTCGAGTTTATTACCATCCTTGTTATATACTTCGGCAGCATGTGCTACGTTCGCAGCTAACAAACCAGTTACAACCACCGCAACTATTTTTAATTTCATTTAACAGTATCCTTTTAATTATCGTTAAACCTATTTTCTAAACGAATTTTAAACGGCGTCATTTACAAATGACATACTGTTTTTAAAATAGAATGGTGATTAAAAACAATGAGAATAATAGATGAAATAATATTATTTATCGATATGTGATCGAAGTCGAAATGAGATATAAGGTGAATTACTGGTATTTGAAATTTATTTTTTATTATTGTCGTAATTTAGCGGGTTAACTGCCGGGTGCTATGACCCGACAATAATTTTATCCACGACGTGTCGCCAGCCAGCAGAGCAGGGAACCGCCGCAGACCATCAGTGCGCCTTGCCAGAATGAGAACGATAGCGGAGCACTAAGCAGTACCGCAGCAAGCGCCGACGAAAGTACGGGCGTAAAATACGAACCTACTGCCATAATGGTGACGTTGCCATGTAAAATGCCAACGTTCCACGCAGCGTAAGCAAATCCTAAGGTAAATGCCGCAGAGATGAGTTTAATCATGACGGGTGTGCTAAATACCATCTCCGGTTGCGGCGTTAAAAAATAGTAAACCCACAAACTTGCTCCTGTCAGCAGGACGAAAACGGTAATACCGTTAAATCCGCGTGCGTATTTATTCGTTACTGTACAATAGGCTGCCCAGATAAAAGCGCCAATGAACGCCAGGAAATAACTCAATGGACTGGTGGTAATATTATTGATGATTTCATCATAGTGTAATCCATTTTCACCGCCTAATACCCAGCAGACACCGACCAGGGCTAATAATAATCCAGGTACAATCAGCCAGTTGGTTTTCTGACCATTAAACAGAATGGCAAAGAGAATTGTCAGGCTGGGCCATAGATAGTTCACCATACCTACTTCAATCGCCTGATGACGGCTCGCCGCATACCCTAAGGAAAGCGCCAGACAGATTTCATAGCTGACGAATAACAGACTCCCGGCGAGCAAATAGCCTTTCGGGAGCTGCCGAATTCGCGGAAATCCAACCGTGAAGATTAACAGCAGCCCGCTTAATGAATAGATAGCAGCTGCGCCGCCGACCGGACCGAGCCCCTCACTAACACCGCGAATCAATCCTACCATCGTGCTCCACAGGACGATCGCTATTAGCCCTATGAGCGTTGCTTTTTGTCGTGTCATGCTCGCTGTTTTGTCTCTCTTGCCGTTAAAAATTAAGCTGAATTTTATAGCATTTTTTTAACTGGCCTGTCAGGCAGTGGTGCGTTTTTCTACCGCTATTGAGGTAGGTCAATTTGCGCAGGCGGATTATTTTGTGGCAAACAAGTGTTCTTTTTGATTTCGCGCAAAAAGATTCAGAATTTTACTGTTAGTTTCCTCGCGCAGTAATACCCCTGAAAAAAGAGGAAAGCAATGGACGTCAGTCGCAGACAATTTTTTAAAATCTGCGCGGGCGGTATGGCGGGAACAACAGTCGCGGCATTGGGTTTTGCCCCGAAGCAAGCACTGGCTCAGGCGCGAAACTACAAATTATTACGCGCGAAAGAGATCCGTAACACTTGTACATACTGTTCCGTAGGTTGCGGGCTATTGATGTATAGCCTGGGTGATGGCGCGAAAAACGCCAGAGAAGCGATTTATCACATTGAAGGTGACCCGGATCATCCGGTAAGCCGTGGTGCGCTGTGCCCGAAAGGGGCCGGATTGCTGGATTACGTCAACAGCGAAAACCGTCTGCGCTACCCGGAATATCGTGCGCCAGGTTCTGACAAATGGCAGCGCATTAGCTGGGAAGAAGCATTCTCCCGCATTGCGAAGCTGATGAAGGCAGACCGTGACGCTAACTTTATTGAAAAGAATGAGCAGGGCGTAACGGTAAACCGTTGGCTTTCTACCGGTATGCTGTGTGCTTCCGGTGCCAGCAACGAAACCGGGATGCTGACACAGAAATTTGCCCGCTCCCTCGGGATGCTGGCGGTAGACAACCAGGCGCGCGTCTGACACGGACCAACGGTAGCAAGTCTTGCTCCAACATTTGGTCGCGGTGCGATGACCAACCACTGGGTGGATATCAAAAACGCTAACGTCGTAATGGTGATGGGCGGTAACGCTGCTGAAGCGCATCCCGTCGGTTTCCGCTGGGCGATGGAAGCGAAAAACAACAACGATGCAACCTTGATCGTTGTCGATCCCCGTTTTACGCGTACCGCTTCTGTTGCGGATATCTACGCACCTATTCGTTCCGGTACGGACATTACGTTCCTGTCTGGCGTTTTGCGCTACCTGATCGAAAACAACAAAATCAATGCCGAATACGTTAAGCATTACACCAACGCCAGCCTGCTGGTGCGTGATGATTTTGCGTTCGAAGACGGTCTGTTCAGCGGTTACGACGCTGAAAAACGTCAGTACGATAAGTCGTCCTGGAACTATCAGTTCGATGAAAACGGCTATGCGAAACGCGATGAAACACTGACTCATCCGCGCTGTGTGTGGAACTTGCTGAAAGCGCACGTTTCCCGTTACACGCCGGACGTAGTAGAAAACATCTGCGGTACGCCAAAAGCTGACTTCCTGAAAGTGTGTGAAGTGCTGGCCTCCACCAGCGCGCCGGATCGCACAACCACCTTCCTGTACGCGCTGGGCTGGACCCAACACACCGTGGGTGCGCAGAACATCCGTACTATGGCGATGATCCAGTTGCTGCTCGGTAACATGGGTATGGCCGGTGGCGGCGTGAACGCATTGCGTGGTCACTCCAACATTCAGGGCCTGACTGACTTAGGTCTGCTCTCTACCAGCCTGCCGGGTTATCTGACGCTGCCGTCAGAAAAACAGGTTGATTTGCAGTCGTATCTGGAAGCGAACACGCCGAAAGCGACGCTGGCTGATCAGGTGAACTACTGGAGCAACTATCCGAAGTTCTTCGTTAGCCTGATGAAATCTTTCTACGGCGATGCCGCGCAGAAAGAGAACAACTGGGGCTATGACTGGCTGCCGAAGTGGGACCAGACCTACGACGTCATCAAGTATTTCAACATGATGGATGAAGGCAAAGTCACAGGTTATTTCTGCCAGGGCTTTAACCCGGTTGCGTCCTTCCCGGACAAAAACAAAGTGGTGAGCTGCCTGAGCAAGCTGAAGTACATGGTGGTTATCGATCCGCTGGTGACTGAAACCTCTACTTTCTGGCAGAACCACGGCGAGTCGAACGATGTCGATTCGGCGTCTATTCAGACAGAGGTATTCCGTCTGCCTTCGACCTGCTTTGCTGAAGAAGATGGTTCTATCGCTAACTCCGGTCGCTGGTTGCAGTGGCACTGGAAAGGTCAGGACGCGCCAGGCGAAGCACGTAACGACGGCGAAATTTTGGCGGGTATCTACCATCATCTTCGCGAGTTGTACAAAGCCGAAGGTGGTAAAGGTGTAGAACCGCTGATGAAGATGAGCTGGAACTACAAGCAGCCGCACGAGCCGCAGTCAGACGAAGTGGCAAAAGAGAACAACGGCTATGCGCTGGAAGATCTCTATGACGCTAATGGCGTGCTGATTGCGAAAAAAGGTCAGTTGCTGAGTAGCTTTGCGCATCTGCGTGATGACGGTACAACCGCATCTTCTTGCTGGATCTACACCGGTAGCTGGACAGAGCAGGGCAACCAGATGGCCAACCGCGATAACTCCGACCCGTCCGGTCTGGGGAATACGCTGGGATGGGCCTGGGCGTGGCCGCTCAACCGTCGCGTGCTGTACAACCGTGCTTCGGCGGATATCAACGGTAAACCGTGGGATCCGAAACGGATGCTGATCCAGTGGAACGGCAGCAAGTGGACGGGTAACGATATTCCGGACTTCGGCAATGCCGCACCGGGTACGCCAACCGGGCCGTTTATCATGCAGCCGGAAGGGATGGGACGCCTGTTTGCCATCAACAAAATGGCGGAAGGTCCGTTCCCGGAACACTACGAGCCAATTGAAACGCCGCTGGGCACTAACCCGCTGCATCCGAACGTGGTGTCTAACCCGGTGGTTCGTCTGTATGAACAAGACGCGCTGCGGATGGGTAAAAAAGAGCAGTTCCCGTATGTGGGTACGACCTATCGTCTGACCGAGCACTTCCACACCTGGACCAAGCACGCGTTGCTCAACGCAATTGCTCAGCCGGAACAGTTTGTGGAAATCAGCGAAACGCTGGCGGCGGCGAAAGGCATTGCCAATGGCGATCGTGTCACTGTCTCCAGCAAGCGTGGCTTTATCCGCGCGGTGGCTGTGGTAACGCGCCGTCTGAAACCACTGAATGTAAACGGTCAGCAGGTTGAAACGGTGGGTATTCCAATCCACTGGGGCTTTGAGGGTGTCGCGCGTAAAGGTTATATCGCTAACACTCTGACGCCGAATGTCGGTGATGCAAACTCGCAAACGCCGGAATATAAAGCGTTCTTAGTCAACATCGAGAAGGCGTAAGGGGGCGAACAGATGGCTATGGAAACGCAGGACATTATCAAAAGGTCCGCAACTAACTCCATCACGCCGCCTTCTCAGGTGCGTGATTACAAAGCAGAAGTCGCGAAACTTATCGACGTTTCTACCTGTATCGGCTGTAAAGCCTGTCAGGTGGCGTGTTCGGAGTGGAACGATATCCGTGATGAAGTGGGGCACTGCGTCGGGGTTTATGATAACCCCGCCGATCTGAGCGCCAAGTCCTGGACGGTGATGCGCTTTAGCGAAACCGAACAGAACGGCAAGCTGGAGTGGCTGATCCGTAAAGACGGTTGTATGCACTGTGAAGATCCGGGCTGCCTGAAGGCGTGCCCGTCTGCTGGTGCGATCATTCAGTACGCTAACGGGATTGTCGATTTCCAGTCGGAAAACTGCATCGGCTGTGGTTACTGCATTGCCGGGTGTCCGTTTAATATTCCACGCCTCAACAAAGAGGATAACCGGGTATATAAATGCACACTCTGCGTCGATCGTGTCAGCGTCGGTCAGGAACCTGCTTGTGTGAAAACTTGTCCGACCGGGGCTATCCACTTCGGCACCAAGAAGGAGATGCTGGAGCTGGCGGAACAGCGCGTGGCGAAACTGAAAGCGCGTGGTTACGAACATGCTGGCGTCTACAACCCGGAAGGGGTCGGTGGTACGCACGTCATGTACGTGCTGCATCACGCCGATCAGCCGGAGCTGTATCACGGTCTGCCGAAAGATCCGAAGATCGATACATCGGTAAATCTGTGGAAAGGCGCGTTGAAACCGCTGGCAGCGGCTGGCTTTATCGCCACTTTTGCCGGGTTAATTTTCCACTACATCGGTATTGGCCCGAATAAGGAAGTGGACGATGACGAGGAGGATCATCATGAGTAAGTCGAAAATGATTGTGCGCACCAAGTTTATTGATCGCGCCTGTCACTGGACCGTGGTGATTTGCTTCTTCCTGGTAGCGCTGTCCGGGATTTCGTTCTTCTTCCCGACGCTGCAATGGCTGACACAAACCTTCGGTACGCCGCAGATGGGACGCATTTTGCACCCGTTCTTCGGCATTGCCATTTTCGTCGCGCTGATGTTTATGTTTGTGCGTTTTGTGCATCACAACATCCCGGATAAGAAAGATATTCCGTGGCTGTTGAACATTGTCGAAGTATTAAAAGGCAACGAACACAAAGTGGCGGATGTTGGTAAGTACAACGCCGGGCAAAAGATGATGTTCTGGTCGATCATGAGCATGATTTTCGTGCTGCTGGTGACCGGGGTGATTATCTGGCGTCCGTACTTTGCGCAGTACTTCCCGATACAGGTTGTCCGTTATAGCCTGTTGATTCACGCGGCTGCGGGTATCATCCTGATCCACGCCATCCTGATCCATATGTATATGGCATTCTGGGTGAAAGGGTCGATTAAAGGGATGATCGAAGGGAAGGTGAGCCGTCGTTGGGCGAAGAAACACCATCCACGCTGGTATCGTGAAATCGAAAAGGCAGAAGCGAAAAAAGAGAGTGAAGAAGGGATATAATCTCTTTTGAACTTTAAGCTGAAAATGGCGCTGTAAAAAGCGCCATTTTTTTATTGCGTAACCAGACGGCGTAGTCGCGACACATCTACCGTTTTTTCTGCCTCTGCCAGACTCCAGGCGTTTTGTAGATTCAGCCACATTTGCGGCGAACTGCCGATCACCACGGAAAGTTTAATTGCCATTTCTGGCGTCAAAGCTGCTTTTCCGGTCAGCAATCGGCTTGCCGTTGAGGGCGCAATTTCCATTGCTCTGGCAAACTCGCGCAGGCTGACATTAAGTTCGTCCAGTGATTCCTGAATAATGTCCCCCGGGCGGGGATGATTGGCCATTTTCATCAGTGATAGTCCTCGTAATCCAGTATGTATGCATCGCCATTGACGAACTCAAACGTTATCCGCCAGTTGCCCGAGACAGATATCGCCCAAATTCCATCGCGATCGCCGCTTAACGGGTGTAGTCGGTAACCGGGCATATCGAGATCAGCAAGACAGCTTGCTGCATCAATCACAGCGAGTCGGTGGCGTAATCGTTTGACTTGCGTCGGTATAACGCCGGAGGTTTTGCCGAGAAGAAACAAGTCACGCAATCCCTTGTGTCTGAAATTCATTATCATCTCTTCATCCTTGTTCCTTCGAAAGGAACACTATCACTATTGTTCCGTGCAGCGCAACAAATTTCGCTACGTTTTCGCGAATTGTGAGGGGAAAGATGGGGGAGGAAAAGAAGAAGAGTGAAATTGCGGAAATCGTCTCGCAAAACAGGCTGCGACCCGAACATGGCAGTCGCAGCAAAGGCCTCTTAGCGGCGGAAATCAATCACCATACGGCCACGGATTTTGCCTTCTTCCATCTCAGTAAAGATGGTGTTGATGTCCGCTAACGGACGCAGGGCAACTTTTGGCACCACTTTATCTTCGGCGGCAAACTGGAAGGCTTCGGTTAGATCCTGGCGCGTGCCGACTAGCGAACCGACCACTTCAATACCATCCAGCACCAGCCGTGGGATGTCCAGGCTCATAGACTCCGGCGGCAGACCGACAGCCACAACACGACCGCCTGCACGAACGGCATCGACCGCTGAGTTAAACGCAGCTTTAGCTACCGCGGTCACCACCGCTGCGTGAGCGCCACCGGTTTTCTCCTGCACAATTTTGGCGGCGTCTTCGGTGCGTGAGTTAATCGCTAAATCTGCACCCATTTCGGTTGCCAGTTTCAACTGCTCATCATTGACATCAATGGCGATCACTTTTGCATTAAAGACATTTTTCGCGTATTGCAGGGCGAGGTTGCCCAGACCGCCAAGACCGTAGATAGCAATCCACTGTCCTGGACGAATTTTTGACAGCTTAACGGCTTTGTAGGTGGTGACACCCGCGCAGGTAATGCTGCTGGCCGCCGCGGAGTCCAGGCCATCCGGCACTTTAACCGCGTAATCGGCGACCACGATGCACTCTTCCGCCATGCCGCCATCAACGCTGTATCCGGCATTTTTTACTGAACGGCAGAGCGTTTCGTTACCGCTGTTACAGTATTCGCAATGACCGCATCCTTCGTAAAACCACGCCACGCTGGCGCGATCGCCTGGTTTTAATGAGGTAACGCCGGGGCCAACTTCTGCCACCACACCGATGCCTTCATGGCCCAGAATCACGCCGGTTTTATCACCAAAATCGCCATTCTTAACATGAAGATCGGTATGACATACGCCACAACACTCCATTTTCAGCAGGGCTTCGCCATGTTTCAGTGAGCGCAGTGTTTTATCCGTAACGTCAACATGATGATCCTTCGTAACAACTGCAGCCTTCATAGTTCCTCCTTTTCGGATGATGTTCTGCATAGCAGGTGAGGCAAATGAGATTTATTTGCCATTACCCAGTATGGATTAGATCTAAAAAAGAGGAGGAAAATTGCCCGGTAGCATTCACCACCGGGCTGAGACTTAAATGGAGGTACGGCGGTAGTCGCGGTATTCCGCTTGCCAGAAGTTATCATCAATGGCCTGTTGCAGGGCTTCGGCAGAGGTTTTCACCGCCACGCCTTGCTGCTGCGCCATTTTGCCAACCGCAAACGCAATTGCGCGGGAGACTTTCTGAATATCTTTCAGTTCCGGCAGTACCAGACCTTCGCCGTTCAGGACCAGCGGCGAATACTGAGCAAGCGTTTCACTTGCCGACATCAGCATCTCATCGGTGATACGTGACGCGCCGGAAGCAATAACACCCAGCCCGATGCCCGGGAAAATAAAGGCGTTATTACACTGGGCGATAGGGTAGATTTTATCTTTCCATACCACTGGATTAAACGGACTGCCAGTGGCGACCAGCGCGTTACCTTCAGTCCAGGCGATAATGTCCTGAGGTGTGGCTTCCACCCGTGAAGTCGGGTTAGACAGCGGCATCACGATCGGACGCGGACAGTGTTTGTGCATCTCACGGATGATCTCTTCCGTAAACAGCCCGGTCTGTCCTGAGACGCCAATCAGAATATCCGGTTTGACATTGCGCACCACATCAAGCAATGACAGCACATCGCTGTCAGTATCCCAGTCACTGAGATTTTCGCGCTTCTGCACCAGTTTGGTCTGAAAAGGCAGCAGATTCGGCATCTTGTCGGTGAGCAGACCAAAGCGATCGACCATAAAGACTTTCTGCCGCGCCGCTTCTTCACTTAATCCTTCACGCTGGGTCTGGGCGATGATCATCTCCGCAATGCCGCATCCTGCTGAACCTGCGCCGAGGAAGACGATTTTTTTCTCGCTTAACTGACCGCCCGCCGCACGGCTGGCTGCGATCAGTGTGCCGACTGTTACCGCCGCGGTGCCCTGAATATCATCGTTAAAAGAACAAATTTCATTGCGATAGCGGTTAAGTAACGGCATCGCATTTTTTTGTGCGAAGTCTTCAAACTGCAACAGCACGTCCGGCCAGCGTTGTTTCACAGCCTGGATAAATTCATCCACGAATTCATAGTATTCGTCGTCAGTGATACGTGGATTACGCCAGCCCATATACAGCGGATCGTTAAGCAACTGCTGGTTGTTCGTCCCGACATCCAGCACCACCGGAAGGGTATACGCCGGGCTGATGCCGCCACAAGCGGTATAGAGCGACAGTTTACCGATCGGAATGCCCATCCCGCCGATGCCCTGGTCACCAAGCCCCAGAATACGTTCGCCGTCAGTCACCACAATCACTTTAATATTATGGTTCGGCACGTTTTGCAGAATATCGTCCATATTGTGGCGGTTCTGGTAAGAGATAAACACGCCGCGTGAACGGCGGTAGATCTCAGAAAAACGCTCACAGGCTGCGCCGACGGTTGGGGTATAAATAACAGGCATCATCTCATCGAGATGATTGTTTACCAGACGGTAGAAGAGGGTTTCGTTGGTGTCCTGGATGTTACGCAGGTAGATGTGTTTGTCGATTTCGGTTTTGAATCCCTGATACTGGATCCATGCGCGTTCCGCTTGTTCTTCGATGGTTTCGACCACTTCCGGCAGTAACCCCAGCAGGTTGAAGTTACGGCGTTCTTCCATGCTGAAGGCACTGCCTTTATTCAACAACGGAAATTCCAGCAGTACAGGGCCAGCGTAAGGAATATAAAGCGAACGCTGTTTTTTTGTTTTTGGTTCCATGTCACTCACTCTTTTTTGAATATCCATCCCTGGGGTGCTTTTATCGTCTTTGCTTTACCGCCAGGGCGTCGGCTCCAAGTATAAAGCAGTTAAAAACAAAAACACCATTGCGCAGGCAATGGTGTTTAATCGTCATTGAGGACTGATGGTTATGAATTACTTTTCAGCGGGGCGTTTTCTGCCGGTTGGGTTATTTACCACGCTGGATTTGTCACCTTCGGTAACTATTTTGCGCTGGTTAGAAATTTTATGGTCCAGTCCAAGAATATGACGTGCCTGACGGTTCGATTTCATTTTAACTCCTCAATCCTGTTGCTAGTTTTAAGGACAACATCGCCGTAGCGAAGAAACACGTGCTAAACCCCTAAATTAGGTTGCCGATCAAGCATAGCACCTTAAAGCGTAGGGTGCTGGCCACTGACCACATAATTGATCGTTTGTTGGTAGATATCACTGAGGATGTCTTTATCAGAAGCTTCCACCCATTTGGTCAGCTCCATGAGAATGTCATCTTCAGTGACAACACCGTGTTCTGCCCGAAGGCCTTGCTCAATGGCATTAACCAGAGCGGGTTCTGCTGTTGAATTTTCTGCCTGATAATAAGTAAACATAGTGATTCTCCGTGTCTGTGTATTTATGGTGTCTGCTACGGATCGCAGATTTATAAAGCACATTCAGCATGGCAAATATTTGCCGCTTCGTTGTTAAGATTAGTCCTGGTTGATGATTTTTATATTTTAACTCCATGATACTAATGGGAATATTATTGGTGTGAGTTGATTGATATTGATGCAATATCTCTTGAGTTATATATTCCCGGTTATCTATTGTGGGAATTTTATTTAAGTACATAGATAATATTTTCGCCGGATTCTATTCGGAATATCCCGCTTATCCTCATGCTGTTTCTCACGTAGTCTATAATTTCCTTTTTAAGCCCACAGGAGAGCAACAATGACAATCCATAAGAAAGGTCAGGCACACTGGGAAGGCGATATCAAACGCGGGAAGGGAACAGTATCCACCGAGAGCGGCGTGCTGAACCAACAGCCGTATGGATTTAACACGCGTTTTGAAGGCGAAAAAGGAACCAACCCTGAAGAACTGATTGGCGCAGCGCATGCCGCATGTTTCTCAATGGCGCTTTCATTAATGCTAGGGGAAGCGGGATTCACGCCAACATCGATTGATACCACCGCCGATGTCTCGCTGGATAAAGTGGATGCCGGGTTTGCGATTACTAAAATCGCCCTGAAGAGCGAAGTTGCCGTGCCGGGTATTGATGCCTCTACTTTTGACGGCATTATCCAGAAAGCAAAAGCAGGATGCCCGGTTTCTCAGGTACTGAAAGCGGAAATTACGCTGGATTACCAGTTGAAATCGTAAAGCGTTGCCGGATGACGCGTCATCCGGCGAACTCTTACTGTGCTACCCAACCGCCATCCATATTCCACGCTACACCGCGCACTTGTGCTGCCGCATCCGAACAGAGAAAGAGCGCCAGTTCACCCAGTTGTTGCGGAGTCACAAATTCACGAGAAGGCTGTTTTTCTGCCAGTAAGGCGTCACGCGCGCTTTCCGCATCTTCGCCTTGCGCAATGCGCTTATCAATCTGCTGTTGTACCAGCGGCGTCAGCACCCAGCCAGGGCAGAGCGCGTTGCAGGTAATACCCGTCTGCGCAGTCTCCAGAGCAATGGTCTTTGTGAGTCCCACCACGCCATGTTTTGCCGCAACATAAGCCGATTTGTCTTTCGACGCTACCAGCCCATGCACAGAGGCAATGTTAATGATCCGCCCCCAGTTACGAGTGCGCATTTCAGGCAGTGCCAGACGCGTGGTGTGAAAGACAGAAGAGAGATTGATAGCGATAATGGCGTTCCATTTTTCTACCGGGAAAGATTCCACCGGGGAGACATATTGGATCCCGGCGTTATTCACCAGAATGTCCACACCGCCAAATTCCCTCCGTGCGTAGGCCATCATGCTGACAATTTGCGATTCATCGCTGAGGTCTGCCTCATGATAGCCAGGCGTTTTACCCACACGAGAAACTCCATTGATTGCCGCGTCAACATCACCGAAGCCGTTGAGGATCACTTGCGCGCCGGCTTTTGCCAGTGTCTGAGCAATACCGAGTCCAATACCGCTGGAGGACCCCGTCACAAGCGCAGTTTTACCTTGTAAATTCATGATGATTCTCCTTAGACAATGCCGGTGGTGTAGTACACGCCGATGATAAACAGCACGGCCAGACTTTTAATGATCGTAATTGCGAAGATACCGCCGTAAGCCTGACGGTGACTCAGCCCAGTAATTGCCAGCAGAGTGATCACTGCGCCGTTATGGGGCAATGTATCCATGCCGCCACTGGCCATAGATGCCACGCGGTGAAAAACTTCCAGTGGAATATTGGCAGCGTGCGCAGCGGCAATAAAAGTGTCGGACATAGCCGCAAGAGCAATACTCATCCCGCCGGACGCTGAACCGGTAATGCCGGCAAGCGTGGTGATGCTGATGGCTTCGTTGAGTAATGGATCTGGAATGGCAGCCAGCGCCTTTGAGAGCACCAGAAAACCGGGCAGAGCGGCGATAACCGCACCGAAGCCATATTCTGAGGCGGTGTTCATCGCGGCCAGAATTGCGCCACCCACCGCAGTACGGCTTCCTTCTGCCAGTCTTCCATGAATATTGCGATATCCGAAAATCACCACCAGCAAAATTCCGGCAATGAGCGCTGCTTCAACGGCCCAGATAGCGGTGATTTTGGCGACATCTGTAGTGATCGGGGCGGCAAGTCCTGGCAACTCCAGTTGGTGACTCGCACCGTACCAAACAGGGATCCACCAGGTAAACAACAAGTTCAACAGCCCCACCAGAATCAACGGTGAAATCGCAATGAGTGGATTCGGTAAATTGATGTTGTCTGGCGTTTCAGGTTCATTAAGTAACTCTGTGCCGTAACCTTCATTTTTTGCATGCGCTTTACGACGCTGTCGCTCCAGATAGATAAGCCCGACGGCAATGATAAACAGTGAACCAATGAGCCCCAGCCACGGCGCGGCCCAGGCGTTGGTGCCAAAGAAACTGGTGGGAATAATGTTCTGGATTTGAGGTGTGCCGGGCAGAGCGTCCATAGTAAAAGAGAATGCTCCGAGGGCCACCGTTGCCGGTATAAGCCGTTTGGGGATATTACTCTGTCGGAACAATTCAGCCGCGAACGGATAAACGGCAAATGCCACCACAAACAGCGACACGCCGCCATAGGTGAGTAATGCGCATACCAGCACAATCACCGGAATCGCATGCCGCCGCCCGAGAATGTTGATTGCAGCAGCGACAATCGAACGAGAAAATCCTGAAAGCTCAATCAGTTTTCCGAACACGGCCCCGAGCAGAAACACCGGGAAGTACAATTTCACGAAGCCGACCATTTTTTCCATGAACAGACCGGTAAATGCTGGGCCAACAGCCCCCGGATCGGTGACAAGAACAGCGCCTAATGCCGCGATGGGGGCAAAAAGGATAACGCTGTATCCGCGATAGGCTGCCAGCATTAGCAGCCCAAGCGCGGCAAGGGCGATTAATACACTCATCGGGACTCCTCAATATCGTTGTTATAGTGGGTACAGCGAGAGAAGTTAGGGTTTCAGGGCGAAGCGAAGCTGATGTTCCCGACGCTGCTGGATGTACTGCTTCCGCGATTCATCCCAGCGGTAAAATCCCTGACCGCTACGTACGCCGATGTCTCCACGTTCCACTTTTTCGGCAACTAATGACATCATGTCGCTGCCAGTCGCCAGTTCAGGGAGAAGATGGCGACAAATATCCTGCACCGTCGAAAGTCCGGTCATGTCGGCGGCCTCCAGCGGGCCGAACATGGCATAACGTCGCCCAAGCGAGGCGCGCATGACCTGATCGACTACTTCGGCACTGGCGATGCCGCTTTTTACGATATGCAGGGCTTCACGCAACAGTGCAAATTGCAGACGGTTGCCGACAAATCCTGGCGCAGCGCGATCCAGCAACACAGCTTCCAGTTGCAGTGACACAAGCAAGTGTTGCAGCCAGTGCAAATGCTTTGGCTCGGTAACGCTGCCGGGGACAATCTCTACAAGTGGAATGAAGTGCGGCGGATGCCAGAAATGGGCGATCAGCAGTCGTTGCGGGTGGCGCATCTTCGCTGCCAGATCATCGGGCGGCAGACCGCTGGTATTGCTGGCGACAATGGCCTCAGGAGAAATAAGTGTTTCAAGCTCGGCATATAATGCGTGTTTTAGTTCAAGCCGCTCCGGGATCGCCTCAATCAGTAGTTGCGAGTCGGCGATGTCAACAAGAGAGGTCGTGCCGTGAAGGCGTTTAAGCACATTCTCTTTTCCCGAGGCAGTAAACTGTTCGCAGCTAATCAGTTCATCAAGAATCCCGCCTGCAACTACGGGGATTTCAGCAATCCGGCTCTGCTCGGTATCGTACAGCCAGATATCATGACCAAAGCGGGCGAAATGAGTGGCAATCCCC
Organism: Escherichia sp. MOD1-EC5189; assembly: GCF_002966045.1. Taxonomy (NCBI): domain Bacteria; kingdom Pseudomonadati; phylum Pseudomonadota; class Gammaproteobacteria; order Enterobacterales; family Enterobacteriaceae; genus Escherichia; species Escherichia sp. MOD1-EC5189. The sequence goes on from NZ_PTRX01000033.1 coordinate 30,768, forward strand.
ACGCCCATCAATCCGGCGCCCAGTACCGCAAATTGTTCAGTTTGCATGGTGTTCTCCTGTGGTTCTTTCCAGCGTCAGCGCCACGCCCTGACCGCCACCGACGCACAGCGTCGCCAGCCCTTTTTGCGCATTACGTCGCGCCATTTCATAAATGAGAGTGACCAGAATGCGGCAACCAGAAGCGCCAATAGGATGCCCAAGTGCGATTGCGCCGCCGTTAACATTCACTTTGTCGTTATCCCAGTTCAGTTCGTCGCCAACGGCCAGCGCCTGCGCTGCGAAAGCTTCGTTTGCTTCAATAAGATCAATATCTTCCAGCGTCCATCCGCAACGCTTAAGACATTCGCGGGTAGCGACGACCGGACCGATGCCCATAAAGGCAGGATCGACGCCAGAAACGGCATAACCGGCCACCCGAGCCAGCACAGAGAGGCCAAGTTCGGCAGCTTTGCTGGCGCGCATTAACATGACTGCGGCGGCACCATCATTGATGGAAGAGGCATTTCCCGCGGTGACGCTTCCTGCCCCCGGAAGAAAGGCCGGTTTCAGTTGCGCCAGTTTTTCCAGTTGCGTCCCGGAACGTGGTTGTTCGTCGGTATTTACCCAGCGTGGTGGTTTTTTACCTTGTGGTACGCTGACCGGAGTAATTTCGTCTGCAAAGCGCCAGGCTTCCATTGCGGCAGCGGCTTTTTGCTGAGAACGTAGCGCGAATGTGTCCTGGCGCTCGCGACTGATGGCATATTTTTGCGCCAGGTTTTCTGCAGTAATGCCCATGTGGTAATCATTGAAAGCATCCCATAGTCCGTCATGAACCACGCTGTCTTTCATGCTGGTATGCCCGAGGCGTAAACCTGCCCGCGCGCCATCAATAAAATAGGGCGCGTTGCTCATGCTTTCCTGGCCACCTGCGATAATGATCTGTGCATCACCACAGCGGATCGCCTGCACGGCCTGGTGTACGGCTTTCAAACCGGAACCACATACCAGGTTGATGGTAACGGCGGGTGTATCGTGGCTTAACCCGGCTTTGAGCGCCGATTGCCGTGCTGGGTTTTGTCCGCTTCCGGCAGTCAGGACCTGACCAAAAATCACTTCATCGATCTGTTCTGCTGCAAGTGCGGTTTTCTCCAGCAATGAACGGATGGTGGCAGCGCCGAGATCAACCGCAGAAAGTGGTGCGAGAGCGCCATGAAAACAGCCAATCGGCGTGCGCGTAGCGGCAACAATAACAACGTCCTGCATGGTGATTCCTCAGTTGAATTGCATTTCCGGGACATGTTCCGGCACAAACAACTTACCGGCGGTTTTGGCGACGATTTCCGCAACGCTGATTCCCGGCGCGCGCTCGCGCAGAATGAAAGCGCCGTCAGCAATTTCCAGCAGAGCAAGGTCGGTTAAGACGCGTTTGATGCAGCCGACGCCAGTCAATGGCAGGGTACAGTCGGGAAGCAGTTTGGATTCGCCGGATTTGGAGGCGTGGGTCATTACCACAATAATATTCTCGGCACCGGCAACCAGATCCATGGCACCGCCCATGCCTTTAACCATCTTGCCGGGGATCATCCATGAGGCAATGTTGCCATTCACATCCACTTCAAATGCGCCAAGCACAGTCAGATCCACATGGCCGCCACGGATCATGGCGAAAGATTGCGCCGAATCGAAAATTGCCGCGCCTTTCCGTGCGGTAACGGTTTGTTTACCGGCGTTAATCATGTCGGCGTCCAGTTCATCTTCCGTAGGAAATGCGCCCATTCCCAGCAAACCGTTTTCTGACTGCAACATCACATCCATCCCGTCAGGAATGTAGTTTGCCACCAGGGTCGGGATACCAATGCCGAGATTGACGTAATAGCCATCGCGCAATTCGCGGGCGACTCGCATCGCCATTTGTTCACGGGTTAACATGGTCAGGCTCCTTTGCGGCTAAGGGTGCGTTGTTCAATGCGTTTTTCAAATTGCCCCTGAATGACGCGATTAACAAAAATCCCTGGGGTATGGATTGCGGCAGGATCAAGTTCACCAGGCGGCACAATCTCTTCCACTTCCACCACGGTGATTTTTCCGGCAGCCGCCATCAGTGGGTTGAAGTTTTGCGCGGTATGACGATAAATCACGTTGCCGTACCAGTCGGCTTTCCAGCCTTTGACCAGGGCAAAATCACCGGTGATAGCCTGTTCCATTATGTACGGGCGACCGTTGAATTCGCGGACTTCTTTCCCTTCGGCAACGGGTGTACCGTAACCGGTGGCAGTAAAGAACGCCGGGATGCCCGCGCCGCCTGCGCGCAGTTGTTCTGCCAGGGTTCCTTGTGGTGTGAGAATCGCCTCCAGTTCGCCGTTAAGCACCTGTTTTTCAAACAAAGCATTTTCGCCAACATAAGAAGCGATGACTTTACGGATCTGTCGGGTTTCCAGCAGTACACCCAGTCCAAAACCGTCTACGCCACAGTTATTGGAAACCACCGTCAATGCGGTTACTCCACGGTGGCGAACTTCAGCAATCAGATTCTCCGGGATGCCGCACAGGCCAAAACCTCCCGCCAGAATCGTCATCTCATTGGTAAGTCCTTCAAGCGCCTCGTGATACGTAGCGACCCGTTTATCCAGCCCAGCCATACAGTTGCCCTCCAGTTGTCCTTTCCAACATCATTAAGGGCAAAAAATGATTTGTTAATTTTAAATTTGTGACTCATTCATTTGTATTATTTATAAATATAATGTTAATTAAATGTATTCAACAAGTTAACGGAATACCAGATGAAAATGAGCATCAAACAGTTACGCGCGTTTTTAGCGGTAGCTCACACTCTGAACTTTGCCCATGCCAGTGAACGGCTGAATATGTCGCAGCCTGCGCTAAGTCTTGCCATTAAAGGACTGGAAGATGCCTTAGGGGGCGCTTTACTGCTGCGTACTACGCGAAAAGTGACGTTAACCCAGGAGGGGGAAACGCTATTGTCGATGGCACGGCCTTTGCTGGCTGACTGGGATAACACCGAAGAGGCCATGCGTCAGCGATTCACGCTCAGGCGGGGCAAAGTCTCAGTGGCAGCGATGCCGTCATTTGCGGCCAACGTTTTGCCTCCGGTGCTGAAAACCTTCCGCGATTGTTATTCAGGGATTAACGTCACTGTGCACGATGTGGTGAATGAGCTGGTAATCGAAATGGTGAGTGAAGGGCGCGTGGAGATGGGGATTGCCTTTGAACCTGACTATTGCGGCCATTTGCATTTTATCCCGCTGGGCGTGGATCGGTTTGTTGCTATTGTTCCAGCCGATTCCCGACTGGCAAATCGGCAACGCGTGAGCTGGCGGGATTTGCTGACGCTCGATTTTATCACCCTCCAGCGACCGTCAGCCGTCAGGTTGATGCTGGAAGAGGAATTGGCACAAAGTGGAACGCAACTGGAAGTGGCGCTGGAAAGCCATCAACTGGTTACGGTTGGGCGGCTGGTGGCAAACGGTTTGGGGGGCAGCGCTGTGCCTGCACTGTGCCGCAGGCAGATGAGCGAATTGGGCGCAGTGTGTCTGGAACTGGATAATCCGGTGATTGAGCGACGGGTAGGCGTTCTGCGTTCGTCACACCATAAGCTTTCTACTGCGGCGCAAGCGTTGATGGAAACGTTAAAAAAAACCTATGACGCATAACGTTTCCACAGACATGCAATAGCCGGATGCCGCGTCTCTACAGCGCCCGCCAGCACCGGATCTCACGTCCGTCCTCCCTTATTGTTAATGATTGCCGGACTTCACATCCGTGGGTTGCCAGAGGGCAACGTTCACGGAAAAAACAGCCCGGCGGCAACGTGCGGTTTCCTGGTAGTTCCGTTTTACGCAATGCCCATTCTTCCTCCAGCGGTTTATCAATGGCGGGGAGGGAATCCAGCAATAATCTGGTGTATGGATGTGCCGGAGCTGTCAGCACCTGTTGCGCGTCTCCTAGTTCAACAATCTGTCCGAGATACATCACCGCCACCCGATCGCTCATATGACGTATCACCGAGACATTGTGTGAAATCAGCACATAAGTCAGCTCGCGATTTTCCTGTAGCGTTACCAGTAAATTGAGGATCTGCGCCTGCACGGAGATATCCAGCGCCGAGGTTGGTTCATCAAGCACAATCAGGTCAGGCTGCGAAGAGAGTGCTCTGGCAATGGCGATACGTTGCCGCTGCCCGCCTGAGAACGCATGAGGCAAGCGGTCGAGATACTTCGGACGAATACCCACCTGCACAGCCAGCTCCTCTGCCAACGCTCGCCGCTGTTGTTCACTACTACGCTTAGCAATCCAGAGCGGTTCCGTGATGATGCGCCACACCGGTAAGCGCGGATTAAGCGAAGAGAGCGGGTCCTGAAACACCATCTGCATAATGCGTTGTGATCCTGAACGGATGTACTGCCCGTGGCTCGGTTGCAGCATACCCATTAAAAGCTGTGCGAGGGTGCTTTTGCCGCAGCCTGACTCACCGACGATCCCTAAGGTTTCACCACGACGGATCTGTAAATCAATACCATTGATGGCATGAACATGTTCCGTAGTTTTACCAAGCCAGTTTTTTCGGGCCGGGAAATTGATATGGACGTCGCGTAACGTTAATAACGTGTCAGACACTAATGACCTCCTGCTGAGGATACCAACAGGCGCAGCGGTGGTTGTTGTCACCACACGCTGTCAGCGCCGGGACGTTTTCACACTGTGTACCTGCCGCATAGCAACGATCGCGAAAAGCGCAGCCGTCAGGCAAATGGGTGAGGTTTGGTACCGTCCCTGGAATGGCGGGTAATGGCTGGCGTGGTATTCCATGTTCCGGTGCGCATTGCAGCAAACCAATGGTATACGGATGCCGGGGATGATGGATAACGTCTGCCGTCATACCGCTCTCGATCACGCTTCCGGCATACATCACGTAAACGCTATCGCACAGTTGCGACACCACGGCCATATCATGGCTGATGAACAGTACCGCAGTTCCACTGGCGCGGGCTTTATGTTTAAGCAGACGCAGTACCTGCAACTGTACCGTGACGTCCAGCGCCGTAGTCGGTTCGTCGGCAATAATCAATTGCGGCTCGCAGGAGAATGCCAGCGCAATCATTACCCGCTGGCGCATACCACCTGAAAGCTCAAACGGATAGCGCGACATAACTTCCACGGCATCCGGGATTTGCATCTCTTCCAGCAGGGCAATCGCTTTAGCTCTGGCTTCCCGACGACTTATTGGTTGATGATGGCGGATCACGTCCATCATCTGAAGACCTATTCGACGTGTCGGATTTAGGGCGGTCATCGGTTCCTGAAAGATCATCGCCACTCGTGCGCCGCGCCACTGACGAAGCTGTTTTTCCCGAGCGTTAAGAGCATCTTCTCCCAGCAGTGAAATATGTCCCCGATGTACGCAATAACTGCCCGTCGGTAACAGACGCATAATCAACATTGCAGTGACTGATTTACCCGAGCCGGATTCTCCCACCAGACCGACAATTTCACCGCGGTTGATTTTCAATGACACATTGTTGAGCGCGTGAACGTCGCCGTTAAAACCGGAGAAACTCAAATGCAGTTGTTGAATGTCCAGAACGGGTTGGGTCATGACTGCTTTCCTCCTGCTTTCGGGTCAAGCAGATCGCGAATACCATCACCAAAGAGATTGAACCCGACGGCGGTAAGCAAAATCGCTGCCCCCGGAAATGCGCAATACCACCATTGATCGAGCACATAGTTGCGACCATTCGCCACCATCGCCCCCCATTCAGCACTCGGTTGTTGAGCACCCAGGCCAATAAATCCCAACGTGGCGGCCATTAAAATCGCGCTACCAATATCCAGCGATGCCTGCACAATCAGCGGCGGCAGGGAGTTACGTAAAATATGCCAGTTGATCAGATGCCAGCGTGACGCACCAAAGGTTTTCGCCGCCTGAACGTAAGTGTACTGGCGGACAACTAATGTTTGCCCCCGCGCCAGGCGCACATAAAACGGGATTCGCACGATAGCAATCGCCAGCATGGCGTTAAACAAACTCGGTCCAAGTGCGGCAGCCAGCGCCATTGTCAGCACCAGCGAAGGAATCGACAGCATAATGTCCATGATGCGCATGATGATCGCGTCTGCGCGTCCGCCAAGCACACCGGATAGACACCCGAGTAGCGAACCCATCATACCCGCAATGGCGACCACCACTAATCCGGCGAGAATTGATTGCTGACTGCCGACCAGTACGCGGCTAAACAGATCGCGTCCCACTTCATCGGTGCCAAACCAGTGCGCCGCAGAAGGCGGCAAAAGGCGGGCAGTTAAATCAATGGCGTTGGGATCATGCGTCGCCAGCCACGGTGAAAAAATCATCATCAGTAGCATTAATACAATGATGACTGCGCCGGTCACGGTGAGCGGACTGCCTTTCAGCATCCATACCAGTTTTGCACCGTTAAATCGCGTTTGTTTTGGTGGGCGTACGACGGACGTTTCCTCGCTTAGCATCATTCATCACCTCCACGTCCGATACGCGGATCAATCCACAAATAGAGCAAATCCACCACCAGGTTGACCAGCACATAAGCAAATGAAACCACGACGGCAAAGCCCATCACTGCCGGGAAGTCGAGCGCCTGTATTGATGTTACTACCCATGCACCCATTCCGGGCCAGGCAAAAACGGTTTCGGTAAGCACTGCGCCATACAACAAATCGCCCAGCGCCAGCCCCAATACGGTAATCGAGGGGATCAACGCATTGGGTAGCGCATAACATAAAACGATATACCAGCCGGGCAAGCCGCTGGCCCGGGCGGTACGAATGTAGTCTTCACTCAATTGTTCCAGCATAGCTGAGCGGATCTGGCGAGCGACAATCCCCAGGTGAACGAACGCCAGCGTTAATGCCGGTAAGATGAGATGTTGCAGCGCATTGAAGAAGACTTCACCGTTGCCTTCAAGCAGCGCATCGAGCAGATAAAAGCCGGTAACGTGCGTTGGTGGATCCAGCCAGTCATCAAGCCTTCCGCCGCCGGGAAGAATTTGCAGATGACCATAAAACAGCACAATGACGCCCAGCCCAAGCCAGAACGCAGGCGTGGAGATTCCGGTAATGGCCATTATTCGCACCAGATGATCCAGCCAGCGATTTCGCCAGACTGCAGAGAGTATGCCCAGCGGGATACCAACCAGGAGTGCCAGCAGCAGGGCGCAAAATGCCAGTTCCAGCGTCGCCGGGAAAAATATGCGCAACTCTTCCAGCACCGGACGCCCGGTACGAATGGATGTTCCCAGGTCACCCTGAAACAGGTCGCTGACGTAGCGGTAAAACTGTACGTACAGTGGCTGGTCCAGTCCCAGTTGCTGGCGAATATTATCCACGATAGCATCGCTGGCGCGGTCACCCGCCAGTAACCGCGCCGGATCGCCGGGGATCAGGTGCGAGATAATAAACGTAATCACGCAGACGCCCGCCACCACGAGCACCAGCCCCCAGCAGCGTTGGCGTAAAATACTCCAGAAGGTCACGTTATTTACTCATGGTATTGATATTGAAGACCTGTTCCAGCATGGGATTGAACACAAAGCCTTTCACCTCTTTGTTCATCGCCAGTTGGTAGTTTTTCTGGAACAGATACACATAAGCAGCGTCATCAATGACGATTTTCTGTGCCTGCTGGTAGTCCCGGGTACGCTGCGTCTGGTCGGTGGTCGCTAGCGCATTGCGCAGTAGCTTATCGACCTCACTGTTTTCATAGAACGAGCGGTTACCCGGCAGACCTTTTTTGTCTGACTCAAACCAGTAATTCATAAACATATACGGGTCGGCAAAATCCGGACTCCAGTTGCCAATCGCGATGTCGTAATCACCTTTACCCACTCTGTCGCGCATGGTGGCGTTCGCCAGCTTTTCCAGCTTCACATTGATGCCCAGCTTGTTGAGGCTGGATTGTGTTGCCAGAGCAATAGGTTCCCAGTTTGGGTCGTTATCGGAGTAGAGAAACGTCAGGCTGGTGGGTTTGCTCGTCACTTTATCCCATTCGGCTTTGGCTTTCGTTTCATCATGGTTGTATTGCATTGCCGTCGCATCGTATCCCCACATGCCTTCCGGAATCGGGCCGCGCATTTGTTTTCCGTTACCACTCAGAATGCCGTTAACCATACCCTGATAATCGGTAGACCAGGAAATGGCCCGACGCAGATCCGCCTGATTAAGTGGCGCTTTGCTGTTATTGAGATACAGATAGGTGACGCGCAGTGACGGATACTCTGCCACGTTGACTTTGTTTTCCTGCTTCAGGGCGTTGAGTTGATCCACCGGCAGCGCATCGGCAATGTCAATGTCGCCACGGGAGAGCTGCAGGCGACGGGAGGCACTTTCACCGATAATTTTTACCGATACCCGTTTGAAGTTCGGTTTATTGCCGGGGTAATGCGGATTTGGCACCAGAACTAATTGCTGACCTTTTTGCCAGCTTTTCAGCATAAACGGTCCGGAGCCAGCGGTATTTTGCGCGAGGAAACCACGGGCATCATCGGCCGCATGTTCTTTTAAGACCGCCGGATTGATAATGGATGCACCGTCGTTCGCCAGCGTGTAGAGGAACGGTGCGAATGGCTGGCTAAGGGTAAACCTCACCGTATGTTCGTCGGGAGCATCAATCTTTAAATCTTTGGGAAATGCTTCTGCTGGCCCCTGACCGATTTTTAGTAACCGCTCAAAAGAGAGTTTTACTGCTTCGGCAGTGACGGGTGTGCCATCGGCAAATTTAGCATTGTCCTTCAGGGTGAACGTCCACTCTTTTTGATCGTCAGACGCTTTCCAGCTACTCGCCAGATCGCCTTCAACGTCTGTTGAGCCTTTATCACCGTCCGTTTTGTACTGAACCAGTCGCTGATAAGACGGGTAGGTCACTGTCCAGTCGTTATTATCAATTGTTACCGCCGGGTCGAGGGTTTGTGGGTCGGCAGCTTTACCGATCACCAGCATATCTTTCGGTACGGCGGCGTGCGCAACCGGCATTGTTGTGGCAAGGACGATCGCGAGCAATGTAGGACGAAACGAAATCGATCTCTTCATGACAGTTTCCTGATTAACTGGCGTGCTGTGTGCCAGGGGATATAAAACAGGTGAATTGATCAGCGAGTAGTGGGTAACTCGCTGCCTGGGGTAATTCGAAGTGCCACCATTCGCTCGGGATACCGACAAAGCCACCGCCAGTCATAATCGCATTCAGCAACAGGCGATTGCGCTGAGCGGCGGGCGGGACGGAAGGATGGTAAGCATGGGAACGTTCGTGCATTTCATCGAACTCTGCGCCCATATCGAGGATGTTCCCGTGCTCATCACGAAGCGTCAGGTCGATCGCCGTGCCACGGCTGTGATTAGAACCGACCGTCACATCAACAACATATTGCGGGTCTGGGCAGGTTTGCCACAACATCGCCTGTGCTTGTTGTGGGCGATACGCATCGTAAATCACCAGTTGTAAGCCTGACAGCTGGGCGATACTGATACTTTTCGCCAGCGCGGTAATCGCATCCTTGTGTAACAGACAACGCGCTTGCTGATAAATAGCTTTACCTGTGATGTTATCAGCGCAGGCGTATTTCAATTCGATCTCCAGATCAGGGAAGATCACGGCTAAATCAACCAGTTCGGCGGTATCTGACATAAACGGTTCCTGTATAAGACAAAAATTGCTGCGCTTTCCGCTTATGCAGATCTCATGCCATGCCGGGATAAGCGCCAGAATGCTGGCTTAAAGTTATATTTTTTAACTTTTGATCAACATTTGTGCAGCGTAGTGCAGTTTTGGTGCAAGAGGGGAAGTTAAGGAAGGAATCTCCCGGAATCGTAGCTGAAATCACAGTATTTAAGTGACAGTGTCACGTTAAATGAAAACCCGCGAGTGCGGGCGAGAGGGATTTGTCAGATTTTCAGCGGTAACACGCTACTCATCCAGCCTGGAATTTCTTCGGCGGGCAGGGGGCGGGAAAAGAAATATCCCTGAATAACGCGACAGTGAATCTTGCGTAGCATCTCAAATTGCTCTTTGGTTTCGACGCCTTCCGCTACGACGGTTAAATTGAGGCTTTGCCCAATGCTGGTAATAGCTTCAAGTAAGGCAAGGATGCGTTTTTCAGTCAGACAACGATCAACAAAACTTTTGTCAATTTTGATTTCCGTTACCGGAAGACTGACTAAGCGGGATAATCCGGAAAAGCCCGTGCCAAAATCATCTACCGATAAACCCACGCCCATATCGCGCAGGATCTGGATGCGCTTAAAAATTTCCGTATCGTGTTCCATCATCATGCTTTCGGTGATTTCCACCGTTAGCTGGTGGCCGTCAATGCCCCAGACTTGCATTGCATCAGACACCTGATTAGGCAGCTGATTACTGCGGAAGTGCAGCGCAGACAAGTTAACGGATAACGCTGGAATATGAATATTCTGGCTACGCCATTCTGCTAACTGACGGCAAGCTTCCGCGATGACCCAGCGCCCAATATTTTCGATTTCGCCAATCTCTTCTGCGAGAGGAATAAACCGTGAAGGGGGCACATGACCATGCAGAGGATCGTGCCAGCGAGCAAGGGCTTCGATACCATACAGTTCACCCGTTTCTGCGAAGATTTGCGGTTGGTAAACCAGTTTCAGTTGGTTATTGCTAATCGCTTCTTTCAGCGCTGCGCCTAATATCAATCGTTCTTTCACCATTTCGTTCATCACCGGGCTAAAGAACTGCCAGCCGTTACCGCCATTCTTGCGAATATAATCCATCGCGTTATGGGCAGTGGAGAGCAGGTAATCGCGGTTTTTACCCACGTCGTAGCTGATGCCAATGCTCAAGGTGAGCGGGAATGGTTTATCGTCAATCATTATCGGTTTGCTGACCACATTCCGTAGCTCATCGGCGATTTGGGTAATGTTACTGACGTCGTTTTCCAGGCTCACGAGGACAAACTGCGTACCTTCGATACGACAGAGATATTGATCCGGTTTGAGTTTTTCACGAAAGCGATTGACCACTTCCAGCAATGCCTGATCGGCCCACGCATAGCCAAGGCTATCAATCACATCCTGAATATGGTCAACACCGATGAGATACACCACCGGAGAGACGGCTTTGTCGACCAGGTCATCGAGGTAATTGTGCAGGTTATTGCGATTTGGTAGACCGGTCATCGGATCAAATTGGATGAGTTGTTCAATATGCTGACGGCTTTTTTCCTGTTCCAGCGCCAGCGCGGCCATATGCTGGCTGATATCTGCCACGCGTTCGATAAAGGCGCTGGTTTCTGCTCCTGACGAGGTTTTAATTTGCAGGATCCCCGCCGGTGCGCCATCACGCTGACGAATGGTCGCTGACCAGCTTTGCGCATTTTGAACTTCTGTACCGTGCGAAGATGACGCCCAGTGTATCGGCATCCCGTTGCGCAGCGCGAACAGCGAAACATGCGATTCGTTGAGAACAGATTCGATGTTACGACAAATGATTTCCCCCATTTCATGAAATGGCGGGCTGCTGCACATGGCGGCGAGAATATTGCCTTCAAGCTGGCGGATTTGCCGTTCTTCGGTGATATCCGAGAAAGTCATTACCAGGTTCTGCAGATGCGCGAGCACATCATAGACCGGGCTGATAGAGGCTTTAATCCAGATTTTTTCACCGGTGCGCGTCAACAGCAGAAATTCGTCCTGATCGCGGGCGGTTTTCCATAGCAACTGTTGTAAACGAATGCGGTTATCAGCAGGGAATTCTGGAATGTTCAGGAGTGTATCGGGCTGCATACCGCTGGCTTCGCTAATGCAGTAACCAAACATTTCGGTAAATGCGCGATTGCACTGCACAATATGGCGTTCCGGATCGAGGACAATCACCGGTCGGTCGAGATGGTCAACAGCAATAATCAATTGTCGGGTCTGTTCTTTTTGCGCCATTTCTACGCTGGCATCCCGTACCAGCGCCAGGTAATAAATTTTACCCTCGGCGCTCACTTTCGATAGCGCAAAACGGGTCCAGATTTTACTGCCGTCTTTTTTCTCCAGCTGCAGCTCCCGACTCATCCCCTCGACGCGCGCTTTACCGCCTTCACGGTTGTGACGGATATATTCAGGATGCGCAGGACGCAAATCCCGCGGAATCAGCATATCAATGTTATTGCCAATGACTTCTTCACGTTTGTATCCCCAGAGCTTCTCTGCGGCGGGGTTGAAAAACATCACTTCATCATTTTCGTTAATTAACACCGCGCCCATCATATTTTGCTCAAGGGCGGGGAAAAAAATGCCATCGGCGGCATTATCCGCATCGGTTAGCTTCATGATTACCTCTGCATCCTGGCGCATCTAAAGACTGGCTTTCCAGAGTTCAACACGGTTTCTACCTCGTCTTTTGGCGATATACAGAGCTTCATCGGCTATTTGAATGAGGCGCTCATAGTCAGGATGACCATTAAACATAGCTGCGCCGATGGAAAGTGAGAGGGCAATATCTTCGCCGTTTGCGGCTTTCAGTTTGGTTTTCTCCACCCGACTGCGAATACGTTCTGCGGTACGTAACGTTTCGTTTTCAGAAGCTTCAGTCAGGACAATGATAAATTCATCTCCCCCGTAACGAAAAACATAATCACTACTGCGGACGTTGTCGTAAAAGGCCTGAGAAACTTTACGCAAAATTTCATCACCGGTGTTATGGCCCCACGTATCGTTGATCTCTTTGAATTTATCAACGTCAATAATCAGCACTGACAGGGGGGTTCCGGTCCGGTTGGCATGGGCAATTTCGCGTTTAAAGATGGTCGGCAGGAAGCGGCGGTTAAGTAATTTTGTCAGTACATCCATACCCACTTCGTGGCGAGATACTTCTTCAAATAATTCACGCAGCAAGGTAATAATTTGCGATACGGTATTTCTTATCTGTAATAAAAATCTCACCCGCAGAGTTTTGTTGCTCAAATTTTTTGCATTACGTATGGTTTGATTAAAAATACCGTCGAAATCCTGAATCAGGCGGGAGATATGACCCACTTCGGCAATGCCGCTAAAATAATGTCGACCTTTATGGTTAAACCACAGGCCAAAATCAGCCTGGCTTAAAGGCAAACTACTGCCTAAATCAGAATCCAGCAGAACTTTATAGATAATGTCAATTTCCCATGAAAGGATTGAGGCTATTTGCCGTTCTTTTTCTTCTTCGGCGTTTTCCAGTAACGAGAAGATACGATAGTTTTCATCTTCTTTTGAGGCACTACTGTCACTAAAGGTAAACGCGCGGGTCATGACTTCCATCGCGATATCAATACTGTTAATCGAGAAATGGTAGACCTGAAGTTTTTCTGCGGCAGAATAATCCGAAGAGAAAATCACCGGATAGAGGATTTTTTTCAGCACCCGAAACCCCATCTCGACAATTTCTACTGGAATGCCGATGCGGGCATGCACTTCTGCGACGGTATGCTGGATTTGTATTAGCCTTTCAACATCGTCAACCTGGGCAGAAAGCACATTAATAATCCAGCGTTCCATCGCACTTTTCAGCTGCCGCTCAACTTGTTCATTACTCAAGAATTCTTCTGCATGCGGGTCAATACGGACAATCCGATAAAACTCAATGCTCAGGTAATGGGCATGCGCAACGGCAATTTCCGCGGCTTTGGCACGAATGAGCGGATCTGCCTGTTCGACAAGTCCGGTCCACTCATCTTTCATTCTTTTAAAATACATCTCCATAATTCACACCCTTATAAGGCTGAGAAAGCAGACGGAATCAAAAACGAAACGCAACGTGCGAGATCGACTAACTGCACATATTCTCCTGAAATATGAAGATATACTGAAAACAAATAAGCGACTTAGGACAGTTTCAATCTACGCTACTGTTCTTCAGAAGAGTATAGCCCATCGTAATTATTTTTCGGAAACAGCGAATACCGTAGGGTTTTCATATTCATACATTTTTATTAGGGGTTTTATGGCTATTAAACTAAGAGTGGTTAATTGCGTGGTTAATTTGGCTTAAATAAGCATGATTATTAGTGGGATATTTCAAGAGGATAACAAGCCGGTGAGTAAAGCACCGGCCATGTTACAAGTTTAACTGCCCCAACGACTTTGCAAATAGCTGACCGCTTGTTGAGTCTGAGGTTTGTTCAGATAGTCCTCACGGAACAAGATTGTGCCGCTGATTTCTGGTACAGCATCGTTAAGATCGAGCTGCTTTTTCAGTTCCGGTACGCCACCGTTAATCATCCAGTCTGGTTCTATCTTTGAAGGTTCACCCACTTTATAGAAAGCGATACCGATATACAGGCGGGTCTTAGTTGGTTTTACGACATCCGCCCACCATTTTGCCAACACGTCATAACGCGCGGCACTCCGCGAGAATGGCCAGTAAATTTGGGGGGCAATGTAATCCAGCAATCCTTGTTCCACCCATCGGCGCGTGTCAGCGTAGGATTCGTCATAGGCTGCCGCGCCTCGGGTATCGGAACCGAGCGGATCGTGTGATCGGTTACGCCACACGCCTGCCGGGCTAACGCCAAATTCGACTTCCGGCTTAATGCTTTTAATGGTGTGCGAAACCTTCGCAATTAACTGCTGGGTATTGTTGCGCCGCCAGTCTGCTTTTGACGCAAATGCGCCTCCGTATTTGCGGTACGTCTCGTTATCATTTAACCGTGAGCCCGGCGACTCAGTATAGAAATAGTCGTCAAACTGCACGCCATCTACCGGATAGCGGGAAACCACTTCCGCGACTATTGATGTGATCCAGTCCTGAACCTCAGGAATACCAGGGTCGAGGACAAAGCGATCGCCGGACGTTCTGATCCAGTCGCGGTGTTGCACATAGACGCTCGCTGGTTGTTGAGACAGAGTGCTATTCAGTTCCCTGATAGTACCGGGCTTCGTATTAACCGATACGCGATAGGGGTTAAACCAGGCGTGTACTTTCATCCCTCGCTTATGGGCTTCGTCGAGCATAAATTGCAGCGGATCGTAACCTGGATTTTCACCAATCTTTCCGGTCATAAGATCGGACCACGGCAAAATTTTCGATGGCCACAGGGCGGTACCGTCCGGCTTGACCTGGAAAAAGACCGTGTTTATGCCGAGACGTTGCAGATGATCCAGTTTGTCGATCATCGCCTGTTGTTGTATACGTGCCCGGCTGGTGGGGTTACTAATGTTAACCGAGGAAACCGGTGGCCAGTCGAGGCGAGACACTGTGGCCAGCCAGATGCCACGCATCGGTTGTGACGATTGTTGCGTCGTAGCTGGTGGCTTCGAACCTGTTGGTGGTGTCACCATTGACTCTGGGGGCGTGCTTTTGCAACTACACAGTGAAAGTGCCAGTGCAACCAGTACCGCTGGTCTTCTAATCGCTAATTTCTCGTTTCGGGAGCAGATATCCATATATGCTGGTTTCCGGTAAACAGATGTGCGCTCATTCTCGTACTTATCCCGGTTAAGTCAATACGACAGCGAGCACGAAAAAGGGAGCGATGAATTATCGCTCCCTTGTCTTATAACCATTCAGACATGGTTAGTGTTTCTTGTCATTCATCACAATATAGTGTGGTGAACGTGCACGCGGGTGCAGGAAGAAGTGACCTTTTGGTGCGTTCTTACTGTTGATTGGCTCCAGAGTGACGTCGGTATTCGCTTTGCCTTTACGATCATGAACAGCATAGAGAATAAAGGGCAGGGCAAGTACCACCAGGAAACTAACGACCAGTAATTCAACATACATATCGGTAGAGTCACCCTGGATGTTATCCGGCGGCAGGAAGGAAACAATAAACGCCATAATTGAAGTCAGCAGACCGACAATTGCCACGACCAGTTTCACCCCTTTACCACCAGGGATATTAAATGTGCGTTTTAAGTCAGGATGTTTAAGCACTAACACAATGTAGCCAATAAACAGCATGAAATAAGCACACAGATAAATCACCACCGTCAGCGCCAGGGCAATCAGGAAGGACATATTGTTACCGCCACCGGTATTGGTGAGGATGATCAACGCGATAGTAGTAATCACCAGCTGCGAAATAACCAGCGTTACCGGTACGCCATTTTTGTTCATTTTAGCGAACGCCGCTGGCAGCAGGTTTTTCTGCGCGGTGACATACATCCCGCGAGAAGGGCCAACAATCCAGGAAGCGATTTCCGCCAGAACACCCAGCAACAGCAGTGCGGAGATCACGCGAACCGTCCACTCAATTTCCGGTGCCACATGTGACATCAGAACGGTAAAGGTTTGCATTACCCCTGCGGAGAGGTTGATTTCATTACCCGGAATAACCATCGCAATAGACAAGCCGCCAACAGAGCTTAAGCAGATTGCCGCCACCATCAGCAGTAACATCGCCAGCGGATAATCGCGACCGGGGTTGCGCATTTCATTGACGTGGGTTGCGGAAGCTTCTACCCCCATATAACTCAAAATGAAGGCAACAAACACAACCAGGGTGCCGACTTTAGAGAAATCAGGGAAGAAGGTTTTCGCATCCATTTCGATAGCAACGGGAGCACCGGAGTGCAGATAAATAGCCGCTAATGCGATCAAAATAAATGCAGGTAACAGGATACCGGCGAAGAAGCCAACTTTAGCAATTCGCGCCGTGTATTTCGTGCCACCAAACTGTGTTAATGCCAGCGCCCAAAGAATGATGAGTGCTGCAATAGTTTTGGTAATGGGGTCTTCATTCAACGCTGGCCATTTCAAAATGTAGGAGAGTGCCCCTAACACGAAATAGAGCATTGGAATAAAACCGATGGCGATTTGCAGATAGCCAAATGAGATCGCTGCAAACCCCCATCTCGGCCCCAGAGTATTTGATACCCAGGCGAAGACGCCACCTTCTTCCCAGCCGTCGACGGTAGCCATTTCCGCAGCACAAAGTCCCACGGGAATAAACCATAAAATCCCGCCTAATAGCAGGAAGAAGACTAATGAAAAGCCCGATGTTGCGAAAGTAGGGTATTCATAAACAGCCATTACCATCGATGCCGTTATGGCAAAAAATCCGAGTAATGTGAGCTGCTTAGCTTTACCTGTCTGTACTGATGTAGCCATATTATCCCCCTAAAACGGTATTCCTGTCGGAACCGCACCTGTTTTGTTCTGAAGCGTATTCAGAACAATATTTTCCGTTGCTAATGCCAGTGAACAGACTTTGGAAATTGTCCCGAAACGGGTTCGTTTCGGGACACCGTTACCGTTAAACGTTATCAGGTGTGTTTAAAGCTGTTCTGCTGGGCAATACCCTGCAGTTTCGGGTGGTCGCTGAGATATTTCAGGGAGGCTTTGTAGTCTTCCAGCAACAGTTCAGCAAAGTCCATTTCGAAGCCGCGACGACACATAATACGCATCACCACGATGTCGGTGGCTTCACCGCCGAGAGTGAAGGCCGGAACCTGCCAGCCGCGCAGACGCAGACGTTCAGAGAGGTCATACAGGGTGTATCCCGGATCTTCACCATCTTTCAGTTTGAAGCAAACCGCCGGGATGCCTTCGTCCGGGCGACCCGTACAGATGAACTCATACGGCCCCAGTTTGGCGATTTCATCCGCCAGATAAGCGGCAACCTGGTAGGAAGCGTTCTGTACTTTGGTATAGCCTTCACGACCGAGGCGCAGGAATTCATAGTATTGTGCAATCACCTGACCCGCCGGGCGGGAGAAGTTGATGGCGAAAGTACCAATCTGACCGCCGAGGTAGTCAACGTTGAACACCAGTTCCTGCGGCAGCGCTTCTTCATCACGCCAGATAACCCAGCCGCAGCCCAGCGGAGCCAGACCGAATTTATGGCCTGAAGCACTGATCGATTTCACACGTGGCAGGCGGAAGTCCCAGACGATATCCGGGGCGACGAACGGTGCCAGGAAGCCACCGCTGGCGGCGTCGATGTGCAT
>NZ_PTRX01000034.1:0-48556 GCF_002966045.1 Escherichia sp. MOD1-EC5189
GGTTGGCAGAATGCCTTTATTGGTCAACCAGAAGTTTACCGCGAGATTCATTACCGCATAACCGACAAAGCCAGCAAATGCCGCTACACCTTTGTTTTCGCGTGCCAGGCCCAGCGGGATGGCGATACAGAACATGACTGGCAGGAAACTAAAAGCAAACGAGCCAATCTTACTCATCCAGGTAAAGATAGCCTGCAACACGGGGTTGCCCAGGACCGGGATCAGGGTGATGACATCATGGCTGCTAAGAGAACTACCAATGCCGAGCATAATGCCGCAGAACGACAATAATGCCACGGGTAGCATGAAGGTTTTGCCTAACTGCTGGAAGAACTCCCACAGCGTGACTTTCGGTGCTGTTTTCGCCGTCATAAAACGACTCCTCGTAGAGAACAATCTGGATTCAGTAAATTGCGCGAGAAGATAAAACGTTTTATCAAATTTTAGTGAGGCACAAATCACATTACGCAACGATAATAGCGGGTATAAGATAAATAAAAGGTAAAACGTTTTATCTGTCACATAATCAGGGAGTAGGTCATCTGCATGGCTACCGCCAAAAAAATAACCATTCATGATGTTGCGCTGGCTGCGGGCGTGTCGGTAAGTACCGTTTCGCTGGTGCTAAGTGGCAAAGGGCGAATCTCTACCGCCACAGGAGAACGTGTTAACGCCGCCATTGAAGAGCTGGGATTTGTGCGCAATCGTCAGGCGTCGGCGCTGCGCGGCGGGCAAAGCGGCGTCATTGGTTTGATCGTCCGTGATTTATCTGCGCCGTTTTACGCCGAATTAACGGCCGGATTGACGGAAGCTCTGGAAGCGCAGGGACGGATGGTTTTTTTGCTTCACGGCGGTAAAGACGGCGAGCAGCTGGCACAACGGTTTTCACTGTTACTGAATCAGGGGGTCGATGGTGTGGTAATTGCCGGGGCTGCAGGAAGCAGCGATGACCTGCGACGGATGGCAGAAGAAAAAGCTATCCCGGTGATTTTCGCTTCCCGTGCCAGTTATCTTGATGATGTTGATACGGTTCGCCCGGATAACATGCAGGCTGCACAGTTGTTGACGGAGCATCTCATTCGCAATGGGCATCAGCGTATCGCCTGGCTGGGAGGGCAAAGTTCCTCATTAACCCGGGCAGAGCGGGTGGGGGGCTATTGTGCAACTCTACTAAAATTTGGCCTGCCGTTTCACAGCGATTGGGTGTTGGAGTGCACTTCCAGCCAGAAGCAAGCCGCGGAAGCTATCACGGCGCTTTTGCGTCATAACCCGACCATCAGTGCTGTGGTTTGCTATAACGAAACTATTGCGATGGGGGCATGGTTTGGTTTGCTGAAAGCAGGGCGGCAAAGCGGGGAAAGCGGAGTCGATCGTTACTTTGAACAACAGGTTTCGTTGGCGGCATTTACCGATGCAACGCCAACCACACTTGATGACATACCTGTTACCTGGGCCAGCACGCCTGCGCGGGAACTTGGAACCACACTTGCGGATCGCATGATGCAAAAAATCACCCACGAAGAGACGCATTCGCGCAATCTTATTATCCCCGCCCGGCTCATAGCGGCAAAATAATCCTCTCTTTATCTGCTATACCTGGTAGTGTCCTTTCCTCAAGGTTAATGATAAAAAATGTGGCACACAGGCGGTGCCTTTTATTTTTACTGAAGTTCACAGGAGGTTTATGTGTTTAATTCTGACAACCTGAGACTCGACGGAAAATGCGCCATCATCACAGGTGCGGGTGCAGGTATTGGTAAAGAAATCGCCATTACATTTGCGACGGCTGGCGCATCTGTGGTGGTCAGTGATATTAACGCGGATGCCGCTAATCATGCTGTCGATGAAATTCAACAACTGGGTGGACAGGCATTTGCCTGGCGCTGCGATGTTACTTCCGAACAGGAACTTTCTGCTCTGGCAGACTTTGCCATCAGCAAGTTAGGTAAAGTTGATATTCTGGTTAACAACGCTGGTGGCGGTGGTCCTAAACCGTTTGATATGCCAATGGCAGATTTTCGCCGTGCTTATGAGCTGAATGTGTTTTCTTTTTTCCATCTGTCACAACTTGTTGCGCCAGAAATGGAAAAAAATGGCGGTGGCGTTATTCTGACCATTACTTCTATGGCGGCAGAAAATAAAAATATCAACATGACCTCCTATGCGTCATCTAAAGCTGCGGCCAGTCATCTGGTCAGAAATATGGCGTTTGACCTGGGTGAAAAAAATATTCGGGTGAATGGCATTGCGCCGGGGGCAATATTAACCGATGCCCTGAAATCCGTTATTACACCAGAAATTGAACAAAAAATGTTACAGCACACGCCGATCAGACGTCTGGGCCAACCGCAAGATATTGCTAACGCGGCGCTATTCCTTTGCTCGCCTGCAGCCAGCTGGGTAAGCGGACAAATCCTCACGGTCTCCGGTGGGGGGGTACAGGAGCTCAATTAATACACTAACGGACCGGTAAACAACCGTCCGTGTTGTTTACCGGGATAAACTCATCAACGTCTCTGCTAAACAACTGGCAACCAAATCACGGCTATTGGTTAACCAATATCTGGATAAAAAGCTTACGAATTGAGTGTGCCTTCGCACTATTCAACAGCAATGATAGGCGCTCACCTGACAAACCGGTAAACTAGTTATTCACGCTAACTATAATGGTTTAATAATGGATAACATGCAGACTGAAGCACAACCGACACGGACCCGGATCCTCAATGCTGCCAGAGAGATTTTTTCAGAAAATGGATTTCACAGTGCCTCGATGAAAGCCATCTGTAAATCCTGCGCCATTAGTCCCGGGACGCTCTATCACCATTTCATCTCCAAAGAAGCCTTGATTCAGGCGATTATCTTACAGGACCAGGAGAGGGCGCTGGCCCGTTTCCGGGAACCGATTGAAGGGATTCATTTCGTTGACTATATGGTCGAGTCTATTGTCTCTCTCACCCATGAAGCCTTTGGACAACGGGCGCTGGTGGTCGAAATTATGGCGGAAGGGATGCGTAACCCACAGGTCGCCGCCATGCTTAAAAATAAGCATATGACGATCACGGAATTTGTTGCCCAGCGGATGCGTGATGCCCAGCAAAAAGGCGAGATAAGCCCAGACATCAACACGGCAATGACTTCACGTTTACTGCTGGATCTGACCTACGGTGTACTGGCCGATATCGAAGCGGAAGATCTGGCGCGTGAAGCGTCGTTTGCTCAGGGATTACGCGCGATGATTGGCGGTATCTTAACCGCATCCTGATCCTCTCTCTCTTTCCGCGGGCTGGTGACAACTGAGCCCGCGTTTCATATCGTAATTTCTCTGTGCAAAAATCATCCTCCCAGGGATCGGAGAATCCCACCTAAATATTCATCGTAGCAATATATCATGAAGGTTTATCGCTTCCAATATATTCGAACGAACGTTCGATTGCTTATTTTATGGCTTCTGTCAACGCTGTTTTAAAGATTAATGCGATCTATATCACGCTGTGGGTATTGCAGTTTTTGGTTTTTTGATCCCGGTGTCAGTTCTTTTTATTTCCATTTCTCTTCCATGGGTTTCTCACAGATAACTGTGTGCAACACATAATTGGTTAACTAATCAGATTAAAGGTTGACCAGTATTTTTATTTTAATGAGGAGTCCCTTATGTTACGTCCTGTAGAAACCCCAACCCGTGAAATCAAAAAACTCGACGGCCTGTGGGCATTCAGTCTGGATCGCGAAAACTGTGGAATTGATCAGCGTTGGTGGGAAAGCGCGTTACAAGAAAGCCGGGCAATTGCTGTGCCGGGCAGTTTTAACGATCAGTTCGCCGATGCAGATATTCGTAATTATGTGGGTAACGTCTGGTATCAGCGCGAAGTCTTTATACCGAAAGGTTGGACGGGCCAGCGTATTGTACTGCGTTTCGATGCGGTCACTCATTACGGCAAAGTGTGGGTAAATAATCAGGAAGTGATGGAGCATCAGGGCGGCTATACGCCATTTGAAGCCGATGTCACGCCGTATGTTATTGCCGGGAAAAGTGTACGTATCACTGTTTGTGTGAACAACGAACTGAACTGGCAGACTATCCCGCCGGGAATGGTGATTACCGACGAAAACGGCAAGAAAAAGCAGTCTTACTTTCATGATTTCTTTAACTACGCCGGGATCCATCGCAGCGTAATGCTCTACACCACGCCGAATACCTGGGTGGACGATATCACCGTGGTGACGCATGTCGCGCAAGACTGTAACCACGCGTCTGTTGACTGGCAGGTGGTGGCAAATGGTGATGTCAGCGTTGAACTGCGTGATGCGGATCAACAGGTGGTTGCAACTGGACAAGGCACCAGCGGGACTTTGCAAGTGGTGAATCCGCACCTCTGGCAACCGGGTGAAGGTTATCTCTATGAACTGTGCGTCACAGCCAAAAGCCAGACAGAGTGTGATATCTACCCGCTGCGCGTCGGCATCCGGTCAGTGGCAGTGAAGGGCGAGCAGTTCCTGATTAACCACAAACCGTTCTATTTTACTGGCTTTGGTCGTCATGAAGATGCGGATTTGCGTGGCAAAGGATTCGATAACGTGCTGATGGTGCACGATCACGCATTAATGGACTGGATTGGGGCCAACTCCTACCGTACCTCGCATTACCCTTACGCTGAAGAGATGCTCGACTGGGCAGATGAACATGGCATCGTGGTGATTGATGAAACTGCAGCTGTAGGCTTTAACCTCTCTTTAGGCATTGGTTTCGAAGCGGGCAACAAGCCGAAAGAACTGTACAGCGAAGAGGCAGTCAACGGAGAAACCCAGCAGGCGCACTTACAGGCGATTAAAGAGCTGATTGCGCGTGACAAAAACCACCCAAGCGTGGTGATGTGGAGTATTGCCAACGAACCGGATACCCGTCCGCAAGGTGCACGGGATTATTTCGCGCCACTGGCGGAAGCAACGCGTAAACTCGACCCGACGCGTCCGATCACCTGCGTCAATGTAATGTTCTGCGACGCTCACACCGATACCATCAGCGATCTCTTTGATGTGCTGTGTCTGAACCGTTATTACGGTTGGTATGTCCAAAGCGGCGATTTGGAAACGGCAGAGAAGGTACTGGAAAAAGAACTACTGGCCTGGCAGGAGAAACTGCATCAGCCGATTATCATCACCGAATACGGCGTGGATACGTTAGCCGGGCTGCACTCAATGTACACCGACATGTGGAGTGAAGAGTATCAGTGTGCATGGCTGGATATGTATCACCGCGTCTTTGATCGAGTCAGCGCCGTCGTCGGTGAACAGGTATGGAATTTCGCCGATTTTGCGACCTCACAAGGCATATTGCGCGTTGGCGGTAACAAGAAAGGGATCTTCACCCGCGACCGCAAACCGAAGTCGGCGGCTTTTCTGCTGCAAAAACGCTGGACTGGCATGAACTTCGGTGAAAAACCGCAGCAGGGAGGCAAACAATGAATCAACAACTCTCCTGGCGCACCATCGTCGGCTACAGCCTCGGTGACGTCGCCAATAACTTCGCCTTCGCAATGGGGGCGCTCTTCCTGTTGAGTTACTACACCGACGTCGCTGGCGTCGGTGCCGCTGCGGCGGGCACCATGCTGTTACTGGTGCGGGTATTCGATGCCTTCGCCGACGTCTTTGCCGGACGAGTGGTGGACAGTGTGAATACCCGCTGGGGAAAATTCCGCCCGTTTTTACTCTTCGGTACTGCGCCGTTAATGATCTTCAGTGTGCTGGTATTCTGGGTGCCGACCGACTGGAGCCATAGCAGCAAAGTAGTGTATGCATATTGGACCTACATGGGCCTCGGGCTTTGCTACAGCCTGGTGAATATTCCTTATGGTTCACTTGCTACCGCGATGACCCAACAACCACAATCCCGCGCCCGTCTGGGCGCGGCTCGCGGGATTGCCGCTTCATTGACCTTTGTCTGTCTGGCATTTCTGATAGGACCGAGCATTAAGAACTCCAGTCCGGAAGAGATGGTGTCGGTATACCATTTCTGGACGATTGTGCTGGCGATTGCCGGAATGGTGCTTTACTTCATCTGCTTCAAATCGACGCGTGAGAATGTGGTACGTATCGTGGCGCAGCCGTCATTGAAGATCAGTCTGCAAACCCTGAAACGGAATCGCCCGCTGTTTATGTTGTGCATCGGTGCGCTGTGTGTGCTGATTTCGACCTTCGCGGTCAGCGCCTCGTCGTTGTTCTACGTGCGCTATGTGTTAAATGATACCGGGCTGTTCACTGTGCTGGTACTGGTGCAAAACCTGGTCGGTACTGTGGCATCGGCACCGCTGGTGCCGGGGATGGTCGCGAGGATCGGTAAAAAGAATACCTTCCTGATTGGCGCTTTGCTGGGAACCTGCGGTTATCTGCTGTTCTTCTGGGTTTCGGTCTGGTCACTGCCGGTGGCGTTGGTTGCGTTGGCCATCGCTTCAATTGGTCAGGGCGTTACCATGACCGTGATGTGGGCACTGGAAGCTGATACTGTAGAATACGGTGAATACCTGACCGGCGTGCGAATAGAAGGGCTCACCTATTCACTATTCTCATTTACCCGTAAATGCGGTCAGGCAATCGGAGGTTCAATTCCTGCCTTTATTTTGGGATTAAGCGGATATATTGCCAATCAGGTACAAACGCCGGAAGTTATTATGGGCATCCGCACATCAATTGCCTTAGTACCTTGCGGATTTATGCTGCTGGCATTCGTCATTATCTGGTTTTATCCTCTCACGGATAAAAAATTCAAAGAAATCGTGGTTGAAATTGATAATCGTAAAAAAATGCAGCAGCAATTAATCACCGATATCACTAATTAATATTCAATAAAAATAATCAGAACATCAAAGGTGCAACTATGAGAAAAATAGTGGCCATGGCCGTTATTTGCCTGACGGCTGCCTCTGGCCTTACCTCTGCTTACGCGGCGCAACTGGCTGACGATGAAGCGGGACTACGCATCAGACTGAAAAACGAATTGCGCAGGGCGGATAAGCCCAGTGCTGGCGCGGGAAGAGATATTTACGCATGGGTACAGGGAGGATTGCTCGATTTCAATAGTGGTTATTATTCCAATATTATTGGCGTTGAAGGCGGGGCGTATTATGTTTATAAATTAGGTGCTCGTGCTGATATGAGTACCCGGTGGTATCTTGATGGTGATAAAAGTTTTGGCTTTGCCCTGGGTGCAGTAAAAATAAAACCCAGTGAAAATAGCCTGCTTAAATTAGGTCGCTTCGGGACGGATTATAGTTATGGTAGCTTACCTTATCGTATTCCGTTAATGGCTGGCAGTTCGCAACGTACATTACCGACAGTTTCTGAAGGAGCATTAGGTTACTGGGCTTTAACGCCAAATATTGATCTGTGGGGAATGTGGCGGTCACGAGTATTTTTATGGACCGATTCAACAACCGGTATTCGTGATGAAGGGGTTTATAACAGCCAGACGGGAAAATACGATAAACATCGCGCACGTTCTTTTTTAGCCGCCAGTTGGCATGATGATACCAGTCGCTATTCTCTGGGGGCATCGGTACAGAAAGATGTTTCCAATCAGATACAAAGTATTCTCGAGAAAAGCATACCGCTCGACCCGAATTATACGTTGAAAGGGGAGTTGCTCGGCTTTTACGCGCAACTCGAAGGTTTAAGTCGTAATACCAGCCAGCCCAATGAAACGGCGTTGGTTAGTGGACAATTGACCTGGAATGCGCCGTGGGGAAGCGTATTTGGCAGTGGTGGTTATTTGCGCCATGCAATGAATGGTGCCGTGGTGGACACCGACATTGGCTATCCCTTTTCATTAAGTCTTGATCGTAACCGTGAAGGAATGCAGTCCTGGCAATTGGGCGTCAATTATCGTTTAACTCCGCAATTTACGCTGACATTTGCACCGATTGTGACTCGCGGCTATGAATCCAGTAAACGAGATGTGCGGATTGAAGGCGCGGGTATCTTAGGTGGTATGAACTATCGGGTCAGCGAAGGGCCGTTACAAGGGATGAATTTCTTTCTTGCTGCCGATAAAGGGCGGGAAAAGCGAGATGGCAGTACACTGGGCGATCGCCTGAATTACTGGGATGTGAAAATGAGTATTCAGTATGACTTTATGCTGAAGTAAGAAAAAACGCCGGAGAGAAAAATCTCCGGCATTTTGGCTGTGAATTACTGCTGCGGAATAGCGGGTACAGCCGGAACGTTTAATGCCGGCATCGCAAACATGCCAACAAAATCTTCCAGTGGCATTTTCTGCCCGTTTAACGTGATCTGACCGTTAGCATATTGCAGGCTGGTGGTGATGGTATTGTCCTGCAAGGTGGTCAGACGGAACATCTGCCCCATTGCTGATGCACCTTCAACTTGCTGTTTCGCCAGTTTTTTCGCTTGATCTTCCTGATAACCTTCCAGCTTCGCTACCTGAGTCATCAACTCAGTTGCCATACCCACCGGAATGGTCAGTTTCGCATCCAGAGATTTAACCGAGCGGTCTACTTCCTGTGCCAGCGTTTGCGGCGCTTCTTTTGTCGTTGCCGGATCTTTCAGGAACAGCGACAGATTCAACGCACTTTCACCCTGACTGTTTTTCCAGCTTAACGGCGCGATAGTAATCACCGGATCGCCTTTCAACATCAGCGGCAGGGCGCTAAAGAAG
This sequence comes from Escherichia sp. MOD1-EC5189, assembly GCF_002966045.1. NCBI lineage: Bacteria > Pseudomonadati > Pseudomonadota > Gammaproteobacteria > Enterobacterales > Enterobacteriaceae > Escherichia > Escherichia sp. MOD1-EC5189. Next base: position 8,672 of record NZ_PTRX01000034.1, read on the forward strand.
GCTTCCGTCACTTTCTCCTGATAAAGTTCGGGATTGTTGGCAATCTCTGGCTGTGCCAGAAGCGCCTGAGTTTGCGCGTTATATTGCTGACTAAACTGATGCCAGGCTTCGCCATCAATCTGGCCGACTTTTAAAGTCAGCTTGCCGCTGCCCAGATCCTGATTCTGTACCTTAAGGCTATTTAGCGAGTAATCCAGTTGGCTATTGATCGTTTTACCGTCATTGACCAGATCCGATTTACCGCTGATCTCCATGCCTTCCAGCAGTGCCAGTTCTTTGCCTTCCACTGAAATGGTCATTTTCTCCAGCGACAGTTTTTGGTTTCCTACGCGCTCACCAAAACTTGCCAGCGTGCTGGAACCGTCGGTTTTCAGATTATTAAAGGTCAACTGCACTTTCTGGTTGTATTCGTTAACCGCGTCTATCCGACCACTTTGCGCCTCCCCTGAAAGGGAGATAGTTTTACCGTCTCTGTCAGCATTTAACTGGAACTCGCCGCCGCTAAAGGCGACTTTTTCATCCTTTTGCTCGTAATTCAGTGGCTTGAGCGAAATATCGGAACTGGAATCACCGCTATAACCAATGCGGGAGTTAATCTCAAAAGGCGTTTCACCCTTTGCCATATCAAACAGTGGCTTGCTTACTTCGTTATTGACCAGCGTGGTTTGAATTGATGCCATAGACGGGATCAGGTTCAGTTTTTTAAGCTGGGCAAAGGGGAAGGGGCCATGATCAACTGATTCGTTGAAGATGACGCTCTGACCACTTTTAATCCACGGATTTTCTTTTCCGGCAACGGGTTTCACCAACAGCTGCAACTGGCTGCTGAATACGCCGCGATGATAGTTTTGATAACTTACTTCCAGGTTGGATTCAGGAGCTGTCAGTTTGAGTTGCGCGTTCGCCTGCGCGACCATGTCTTCGAGATGGGTTTCTATCTTCTTGCCTGTATACCATGCGCCGCCTGTCCAGACTACGCCTAGCGCAACAATGACGCCTACCGCTACCAGCGATTTATTCATAATGATTATCCATAAAATGAAATCAGGCGGACTGGCCGCCTGAAGGTGTTATAAGCCTTTAATAAGCTTAGCAAGAGATGTTAATTTTTTCAGTAAGCACTTACAGCTTGTTGTAAACACGCGCTAAACGGCCGTGGCCTTTGACAGTCACCGGTGATTCGTTGGCGGCAATAAACGCTGATTCACCCGGTTTAAGCTGTAACTGCTGAGAACCTTTACACAGCGTTGCATCGCCTTCGACGCAGAACAAAATGGCGGCACTCTGCTGGCTGATGGTGGTTTCTTTATCACTAAGGTCATGCAGCGAGAAGGCAAAATCATCCACCGGAATCGGGAAGTCCAGTTCTGCACCTTGTTTCACTGGCTGGGTCAACAACTGGTTAGCCGGTTTGGCTTCGAACTTCACGTTGGCAACCAGTTCCGGAATATCAATATATTTAGGCGTCAGACCCGCACGCAGCACGTTATCGGAGTTCGCCATCACTTCCAGCGCCACACCTTGCAGGTAAGCGTGCGGCGTTTCAGCGAACAGGAACATCGCTTCGCCAGGATTCAATTTCACCACATTCAGCAACAGCGGGGAGAACAGACCGCTGTCATCCGGGTAAAATTCAGAAATTAAACGAATCGTTTGCCACGGTTCACCCTGCTGACTGTCGAGCGCCGATTTTAAAATCGCCAGCGCGCGGGATTTTTCTTCCCCCTGCATATTCAGCAGGCTGGCGAACAGTTCGCTTAAACGTTCGGCATCAGGCTGTTGTAAAAAGTGAGCAATCGCCGGATGTGCACCTGCGACTGGCTGGAGTAGGGAGACAATCTCGGAAAACTCACGAAACGCGTTCATCGCAAGGAAAGGCGTCAGCGCAAAAACCAGCTCCGGCTTGTGGTTAGGATCTTTATAGTTACGCTCAGCGGCATCCATCGGAATACCTGCAGCATTTTCTTTGGCAAAACCGATTTCAGAATTGCGTTTGTTTGGATGAACCTGAATGGAGAGCGGCTGTGCTGCGCACAATACTTTGAACAGGAAAGGTAGTTCGCCAAAGCGTTTGGCAACGGCCTCTCCGAGCAGAGTCGATTTATCACTCTCAATCACATCACGCAGTGAAACGATATCTCCGGCGGCATTCTTCACCTGTGAACTGCTTTTCGGATGTGCGCCCATCCACAGCTCGGCCATCGGCTGGCTGGACGGATTTTCCATACCATAAAGTTCAGTCAACGCCGTTTTGCTGCCCCAGGCATAGTTTTGCACTGAGTTAATGAGTTTTTGCATGATCAATCCCTGTTTTAATGTGGAAATTAATCCCGCTATTAAAGCAAGAATCCTACGGGAAGTAACCTGGAGCCGCAAAAAGTCGTACTAGTCTCAGTTTTTGTTAAAAAACTGTGTAGGATATTGTTACTCGCTTTTAACAGGGCAACGGAACACCCGCCCAGAGCATAACCAAACCAGGCAGTAAGTGAGAGAACAATGTCAAACAAACCCTTTCATTATCAGGCTCCTTTTCCACTCAAAAAAGATGATACTGAGTATTACCTGCTAACCAGCGAACACGTTAGCGTATCTGAATTTGAAGGGCAGGAGATTTTGAAAGTCGCACCCGAAGCGTTAACTTTGTTGGCGCGTCAGGCGTTTCATGATGCGTCATTTATGCTGCGTCCGGCTCACCAACAACAGGTGGCCGACATTCTGCGTGACCCGGAAGCCAGCGAAAATGATAAATATGTGGCGCTGCAATTCCTGCGCAACTCCGACATCGCGGCGAAAGGCGTTCTGCCAACCTGTCAGGATACCGGCACCGCGATTATTGTTGGTAAAAAAGGGCAGCGTGTATGGACCGGTGGCGGTGATGAAGCAGCGCTGGCGCGCGGTGTCTATAACACTTATATCGAGGATAATCTGCGCTACTCGCAAAACGCGCCGCTGGATATGTATAAAGAGGTGAATACCGGCACTAACTTACCAGCGCAGATCGATCTTTATGCCGTTGATGGTGACGAGTACAAATTCCTCTGTATCGCCAAAGGTGGCGGTTCGGCAAACAAGACGTATCTCTATCAGGAAACCAAAGCGTTACTGACGCCGGGAAAACTGAAAAATTATCTGGTTGAGAAGATGCGCACGCTGGGTACGGCGGCCTGTCCTCCCTATCATATTGCGTTCGTTATTGGTGGAACTTCTGCAGAAACGAATCTTAAAACGGTGAAACTGGCTTCCGCTAAATACTATGATGAACTGCCAACGGAAGGGAATGAGCACGGTCAGGCGTTCCGCGATGTGGAACTTGAAAAAGAATTGCTGATCGAAGCGCAAAATCTTGGTCTGGGTGCGCAGTTTGGTGGTAAATACTTCGCTCACGACATCCGCGTGATTCGCCTGCCACGTCACGGCGCATCCTGCCCGGTCGGTATGGGCGTCTCCTGTTCTGCTGACCGTAATATCAAAGCGAAGATCAACCGTCAGGGGATCTGGATCGAAAAACTGGAACATAATCCAGGCAAATATATCCCGGAAGAGCTGCGCAAAGCGGGAGAAGGCGAAGCGGTGCGCGTTGACCTTAACCGTCCGATGAAAGAGATCCTCGCACAGTTGTCGCAGTATCCCGTTTCTACACGCTTATCGCTGAATGGCACGATTATCGTCGGTCGTGATATTGCTCACGCCAAACTGAAAGAGCGGATGGATAACGGTGAAGGGCTGCCGCAGTACATCAAAGATCATCCGATTTACTATGCGGGGCCGGCCAAAACGCCGGAAGGTTATGCCTCCGGTTCTCTTGGCCCAACGACCGCCGGACGGATGGATTCTTATGTCGATCAACTGCAAGCGCAGGGCGGAAGTATGATCATGCTGGCGAAAGGCAACCGCAGCCAGCAGGTGACGGATGCCTGTAAAAAACACGGCGGTTTCTACCTCGGTAGTATCGGTGGTCCGGCAGCAGTATTGGCGCAGGGAAGTATTAAGAGCCTGGAATGTGTTGAATATCCGGAACTGGGAATGGAAGCCATCTGGAAAATTGAAGTAGAAGATTTCCCGGCGTTTATCCTTGTGGATGATAAAGGAAATGACTTCTTCCAGCAGATACAACTCACACAGTGCACCCGCTGTGTGAAATAAACAGAGCCGCCCTTCGGGGCGGTTTTTTTACATGGCACGAAAGACCAAACATTTGTTATCAAATAGTAAATAATGAGTGAGCTAAAAGTTGCTTAACGAAAGCAAAACAGAAAGAAAAAATTAATCAGGTGAGGAGCAGGCCATGAATACAGTACGCAGCGAAAAAGATTCGATGGGGGCGATTGATGTCCCGGCAGATAAGCTGTGGGGCGCACAAACTCAACGCTCGCTGGAGCATTTCCGCATTTCGACGGAGAAAATGCCCACCTCACTGATTCATGCGCTGGCGCTAACCAAGCGCGCAGCGGCAAAAGTTAATGAAGATTTAGGCTTGTTGTCTGAAGAGAAAGCGAGCGCCATTCGTCAGGCGGCGGATGAAGTACTGGCAGGACAGCATGATGATGAATTCCCGCTGGCAATCTGGCAGACCGGCTCCGGCACGCAAAGTAATATGAACATGAACGAAGTGCTGGCTAATCGGGCCAGTGAATTACTTGGCGGCGTGCGCGGGATGGAGCGTAAAGTTCACCCTAACGACGACGTGAACAAAAGCCAAAGTTCCAATGATGTCTTTCCGACGGCGATGCACGTTGCGGCGCTACTGGCGCTGCGCAAGCAACTCATTCCGCAGCTTAAAACCCTGACACAGACGCTGAATGAGAAATCGCGCGCATTTGCCGATATCGTCAAAATTGGTCGTACCCACTTGCAGGATGCCACGCCGCTAACACTGGGGCAGGAGATTTCCGGCTGGGTAGCGATGCTGGAGCATAATCTCAAACATATCGAATACAGCCTGCCGCATGTAGCGGAACTGGCTATGGGCGGTACAGCTGTGGGTACTGGACTAAATACCCATCCGGAGTATGCGCGTCGCGTGGCAGATGAACTGGCAGTCATTACCTGCGCACCGTTTGTTACCGCGCCGAACAAATTTGAAGCGCTGGCGACCTGTGATGCCCTGGTTCAGGCGCACGGCGCGTTGAAAGGGTTGGCTGCGTCACTGATGAAAATTGCCAATGATGTCCGCTGGCTGGCCTCAGGCCCGCGCTGCGGAATTGGTGAAATCTCAATCCCGGAAAATGAGCCGGGCAGCTCAATCATGCCGGGGAAAGTGAACCCAACCCAGTGTGAGGCATTAACCATGCTCTGCTGTCAGGTGATGGGGAACGACGTGGCGATCAACATGGGGGGCGCTTCCGGTAACTTTGAACTGAACGTCTTCCGTCCGATGGTGATCCACAATTTCCTGCAATCGGTGCGCTTGCTGGCAGATGGCATGGAAAGTTTCAACAAACACTGCGCAGTGGGCATTGAACCGAATCGTGAGCGAATCAATCAATTACTCAATGAATCGCTGATGCTGGTGACTGCGCTCAACACTCACATTGGTTATGACAAAGCCGCCGAGATCGCCAAAAAAGCGCATAAAGAAGGGCTGACCTTAAAAGCTGCGGCCCTTGCGCTGGGGTATCTTAGCGAAGCCGAGTTTGACAGCCGGGTACGGCCAGAACAGATGGTCGGCAGTATGAAAGCAGGGCGTTAATCTGCAACATACAGGTGCAGCCGTGGAATGATCAAGCGAAGCGGCTGCGCCTGTGGTTTATAGCGGTGCTGCACATTGTCAGCATCGTAATTTAACAACTCGCCAACGTCCGGCACGCCCGCACCATTATCCCGATTAATCAGCGCAATAAGCGGCGTAGGGCAGGCGTGTTGTACTTGTTTTTGATCTCCCTTATACCAGACGCGGGCAATCGGCTGCACCTTCACCGGACGTTTGATTTTTAACTTCGCATTCTGCGACAGGGCAGCAATATCCTGATACTCTCGCTCCAGCTTTCTGTGCCACTCCTCGCGCGTCCACGGTGCAACACTGCGCGGTGATTTCAGGCTTTTTTCCAGCAGTGCCAGGACTTCATCACGATGCAAATTCTTAATGATATGTTTATTCGCCCAGCCAAAACGTAAAGTGGCGGGGTCGTGAAGAACGGTGAGCGTGCGATAAGCATTAAGGGTGATCAGCCCCGGCAAATGACGATGCACCCATTCAAAACGCGCCGCTGTGGGAAGTTCTGACTCAACCGTGACGATATGCTCGAACGTAGTCTTGAGTTGATTGATGCGCTGAATATGACTGACCAACGCTGCTTGCGAAAGGTTATCGACCTGGTAACACAACACGCCAGGCAGTCGAACAGCAGCCTTGCTGCTGCGATTTTCGGACTGTTGCTGAATAAACAAATGGCGGAAATGACGTATCGCCTGCGCCTGCGCCTCTTTGCCGAGATGTTGCTTTACCTCAATACGATTAAGCGGATTATGCTCATCCTCTTTTTTCACCTCCGGTAAAGAGAACACGCGGGCAACCAGCAATTTGTGCTGTTCTAGCTCAGCGGCAAATGCAGCTAGCTCTTGTTCCATCTGGCGAAAGGTAGTGTTGAGTCGGTCTACGAGATCGTAACGCGCCATAATATTAATCACTTTAGTTACAACATACTTTATTTTATAACACAGTATCGACAGCCTGACCACCGTGCGCGTAATGTCAAGCAGAGGTAAATTGCGGGATGTTATGCCATAACGGCCAGCTAAACGAGAAGCGGGCACCCCCCAGTTCGCTGGTGTCACAATTAACCGTACCGCCCATTGCTAGTGCTATAGAGTGGACAATTGCCAGCCCTAGCCCACAGCCGCCGGTTGCGCGGTCGCGGCTGGGGTCGAGGCGAACAAAAGGTTCAAAGATGTGTTCGCGATTTTCTGGGGCGATCCCTGGGCCATCATCCTCAACAATTAATGTCGCTCTGTTCCCCGACAGTAGCAGGCTGGTTTCAACCGTTGAGTGACAGTAGCGCAGGGCGTTATTGAGCAAATTATCCAGCACGCGCTCCATTAAGCGCATATCCAACGCCGCATAATGGCCTTGCGCGAGCGTTTTAATCCGTACCGTTTTATCGGGCGTTACTGCCTGAATGTCTGCCAGATGCGTTGACAGCCACAACGGCAGGTCTGGTTCGCTAAGATGAAGCTCATTTTGTGGGCGATCGAGTCGGGCATAAGTCAGCAGCTCTTCAATTAAAGCTTCAAGTTGACTGATATCGCGATTCAACGCCTGGGATTCGGCGGCGCTCAGGTTATCGCTCATCTCCAGTCGATAACGCAGGCGCACTAACGGTGTTCGCAGTTCATGAGCGATACCGTCAATAAGCTGTTTTTTGCTGGCAATCAAGGCGTTGATATTGTCCGCCATCTGATTAAACGCGACGCCAAGTCGTTCAAAGCTCGAACCTTCATCAAAGTGGATACGCTCACTGAGATGCCCATCGCCAAATCGTTGCGCCGCTGCTTCCAGTTTTAACATATCCTGCCAGTGCGGACGCATCCAGATAAACACCGGAAAGGCGAGGGAAATGGCAATAAAAGCGATCAGGGCGATATCCAGTAATCGCATCTGATGGAGGTAATAAAGATAAGGAACAGGACCAACTGCCAGCACGTAGTGGCTGCGCGGGATACGTTGCAAAAAGGTGTACTGATCGTCCAGAGCGACAATTTCGCCGCCACGCAGCCGGTGCATGGAAATATCATCAAGATGATATTTACTCAGCGGCTCGACACGCAGATCGAAAGAGAGATTTAAATCCATCTCCTTCAGCGTCTTACCCCAATCGTGTGGGGGGATCTCACGCAATTCGCTGCGCATCAGATACAGCGAACTGTTCATCAAATCATCCAGCGACTGTTTGCCCGCGCGTTCGGCGGTAAATTTGTACACCAGCCCAACCAGCAGAGACATCACAAGGAAGCAGACAAACAATAACAGGTAAAACTGGATAAACAGTTTTTTCATCGCTTATTCCCATGCATGAGGCGCAAAAAGATAGCCTTTGTTACGCACAGTTTTAATGCGATAAGGTTCGGCGGCGTTATCGAGCAGTTTTTTTCTTAATCGCGAAATAGCCACATCCACGCTACGATCCAGACCATCATAACTGACGCCGCGTAAGTTCTTCAGCAATGCATCGCGGTCCATGATTTGCCCGGCATGAGTGGCTAATTCCCACAATAATTCGAAATCAGCCGTCGAGAGCGAGATTTCAGCATTAGCCAGAGTGACTACGCGGTTGATGGGATCGATGGTCAACGTGCCGAAATGCAGGGCTTTGTAGGGAGTCAGCGTCGTTTCCTGAAGACCTTTGGTCAGTGTGGCTTGCTCATTCTGACGCAAATGTAAACGTAAGCGCGCTAACAATACAGCAGGGGGTGTCGTTTTGAGAATATAGTCGCAGGCACCCATTTCCAGTGCCAGGATGTGGTTCATGTCGCTATCGAGAGAGGTTAGAAGAACAATCGGTCCGGACCACTTTGCGCGTAAATCACGACAAATGGTCATGCCGTCCTTGCCGGGCAGCATGATATCGAGTAACACCAAATCCGGATTTTCTCGCAGAATAGTTTCTTCGGCCTGGTCGCCGCGCGGCTCTACGGTAACCTGCATATCATGTTTTGCCAGGTACGCGGCAATCAGTGAACCGACTTCCGCATCATCTTCCACAAATACGATAGTGTTCATATTATTCACGGTAGATATAAAAACGTCACAATACACCGCGCTGTTTTTACTTACTATCAATCGTTTCTAAACAAGTTTTCATCAGGTATTCTACTGGTGACTTGTTATGGAAGTGTTAAGGTAAAAAGATGGGGCTGGTAATCAAAGCCGCGCTCGGTGCGCTGGTAGTGCTGTTGATTGGTGTTTTAGCAAAAACGAAAAATTATTATATCGCCGGGCTGATTCCACTTTTCCCGACCTTTGCGCTCATCGCGCATTATATTGTTGCCAGCGAACGCGGCATTGAAGCCTTACGTGCAACAATCATTTTTAGTATGTGGTCGATAATTCCCTATTTTGTTTACCTGGTGTCGCTGTGGTATTTCACCGGAATTATGCGCTTGCCCGCCGCTTTTATCGGTTCTGTAGTGTGCTGGGGACTAAGCGCATGGGTGTTGATTATATGCTGGATTAAGCTGCATTAACGCAGATGACGACCGCCATCAAGTGGGAAACTGCGTCCGGTGACAAAGCAACTGGTAAGTAAGTAATCGACCAGGTCGATCACTTCTTTCTCGCCAGGTGCGGTTTTCATCAGCGATTTATTCAGTGCCTGTTGACGATATTCGGCATCATCATGCTCATTAAACAGGATCAGCGATGGCGCAATAGAATTTACTTTCACTTCAGGTGCCAGCTTGCGGGCAAACGAGCGGGTCATATTATCCAGTGCTGCTTTGCTTGCAGCATAGGCAATATGTTTGTCACTACCGCGCTCCACCACATAATCGGTAAAGTGAATAATATCGCTGGCGGCGTGCCCGTGCCCGCGCAGTAATCTTTCCAGCGCGTGGTTAAGTAGGTATGGGGCATTAACGTGGATCTGCATCATGCAGGCCAGTACGTCGGTGAGTGGCATACCTGGTTTTTCTGCCATCCACGCACTGGCATTGTGCAACACCGCACGCAGGCCGTGGGTGCTTTTTAGCACTTCATCGGCAAACGCCATCACACCGTCGTTGGTCGAAAAATCAGCCTGAATACACAGCGCACCCGCATTCATCAGCCCATCAATGGCAGGATAGTGTGTCCGATAGCTGACTATCACCGGTTGCTTTTGATTAATGAAATGCCATGCGAGGGCGAGGCCGATGCGACGGCCGCCTCCAGTAATTAATATTGGCAAGGGCTGGGTTTTACCCATCGTTATCTCCTTTGCTATCCAACGATGGGATGAACGTTATCCCACCAGCATCCAGGTCGCCGGAACTGAGGCAATTAACAGCATGCCAATCAGCACCATTTCCTGACGATTCAGTACATTATCATGTGTATGCGTTTTACGCGCGTACAGGAAGACCAGTAGCCCTGGCGCATACAGAACGACGGACAACAGCAGATGCATTGGACCAGAGGCGTACAATAACCATAAGCCATAAATGCAGGCACCGACACCTACCGCTTTATGCAGTGGACGGGTTGCAATTTTCAGCAAGAACGCGCCGACCAGGAAATAAGGCACCAGAATCATTTCTGAGGCGATGGTCAGCAACGTGTTGTAATCGGAACCGGTCAGCCAGATCAGTACCAGACAAATTTGCACGCAGATATTGGTCAGCCACAGTGAGGCGGATGGCGCGGCTTGTGCGTTCTGGCGCGCGAAAATGCGCGGGAATGCTTTATGGGTGGCTGCCAGGAACGGAACTTCTGCCGCCATGATGGTCCAGCTTAAGTACGCACCGCAAACGGAAACGATCAAACCGGCAGCGATGATGATTTCGCCCCACGGTCCCATCATTTCCACCATCAGACCGGCCATTGACGGGTTACGAATTTCAGCCAGTTCAGGACGTGCTACCACGCCCAGCGAAAGCAGCGTTACCAGCAAGTAAACACCCAGAGCGGAGAGAACCGCCAGCAGTGTTGCTTTACCTACATCACGTTTATTACGCGCACGCGCCGAAACGACCACAGCACCTTCCACACCAATGAAAACCCACAGGGTGATCAGCATGGTGTTTTTCACCTGTTCCCATACCGGTACGCCAAGTGCAAGGCCAGTAAAGTCGAGCTTGAAGGTGTCCAGTTTGAACATCATCATCGCCAGCACAATAAACAGGCCCAGCGGCAACAATTTTGCCAGTGTCGCCACCAGGTTAATGCTGGCAGCGGTTTGTACCCCGCGCAGGATCAAAAAGTGAACAATCCACAATAAAGCCGAGGCACCGACGATCGATTGCCAGGTATTGCCATCGCCAAACAGACGCAATTCCGGCGTGTCCGTAAAAAAGCTTAACGCGGAAAAAACGATCACCAGATAGGAGACGTTGGCGATAACCGCGCACAGCCAGTACCCCCATGCGGAACAAAAGCCGATTAACTCACCAAACCCTTCGCGGGCATAGGTAAAGATGCCGCCGTCAAGCTCGGGGCGAATGCGTGTGAGGATCAGCATGGCAAAGGCCAGCAATAAAATGCCAGCACCAGTAATGCTCCAGCCGATGAGCAGTGCTGCCGGGCTGGCAACTGCCGCCATATTTTGCGGCAGACTGAAAACACCCGCGCCCAGCATTGAGCTTAATACCAGCGCGGTGAGTGCGCTCAGTCCCAGTTTCTTTTCCATCGATATCCAGTGGTTAAAACGTGATTAGAAGAATAAATATTAGGGCAAAACGCATAAAAATGGAGTTTGCCACTGAAGCGCGGGATTTTACGAAGAGATGTGTCTGCATGCAATGGTCGTGGGGAAATTTGTGACTAAAAATGCGAAAGGCGGCATTAAGCCGCCTTATAGTGGTAACTGAATAGTTATTTATACAGATCTGCGCTAACGGTGAGGTTATTACCACGTTCCTGCCACTGGCGGGTGATGTGGTAATACTTAGCGCCTTTCTTCGCGGCACGTTTCGCAACCTGATAGGAGACTTCGGTCATGTTGCCATAGTTGCCAGAGAATTTGATGCTGTCGAATGGAACCATCATCGCTGCTGTTGCTTTGTTCAGTTCTTCGACTTTAGTACCATCAGGAAGCGTGACAGTGTAACGCCCGCCTTTTGATGACTGGGTTTCAAAGAAGCGACCAACTTCAGAACTTGGTGATGCGGTTGTCGCAACCCCTGGGATCTCTACTTTCTTCGCTGCTTCGCCACCCGCAGCCAGAGCTGCACGTCCCGCTTCGGAATCTGCCGGGATCACATCCGGGCTTTGTACGACGCGTTTCTTAGCATCTTTTTTATAGATGAACGCTGTAATGCGCTGGTTACCGCCCTGGTTAGCATCGATTTGACGAACAATGTAGAAAGCGTAAGCGCCTTTCGCTTTTGCCGCTTTGGTGATGGCGTCATTGACTTCAGGCTGGCTACGATAGAAGCCCTGAACGGTAACCGTATCAAACGGTTCAATCAGAACGGCCTGATCTTTTGGCAGTTCGACAACACCGTTGATAACGCGATTACTTGTTTCTTCGGCTTTTTCAGCATCGGCTTTATAGAGGTCAGCGACCACACGCCAGTTACCGCTGTTACCAAAATCAGAAGTGTCGACAACATAAAAAGAGGCGGCACCTTCTTTATCAGCGCGACGAGAAACGGCTTTCACCGCTTCGCCAATAGCATTAAAACGACCGGTAACCACTACACGGTCAAAAGGTTTAACCGCTGCCGCTTGCTCCGGTGTCAGTTCTGTTGCTGCGTTAACGGAAAAGGCCGTAGCAGAAAGCAGTGCCGACGCCAGGAGGGTGTTCTTAAGCTTCATAAAAATAATCCTTCGCCTTGCGCAAACCAGGTACTGGTATTGTTATTAACGAGAAACGTGGCTGATTATTGCATTTAAACGGTGTAACTGTCTGCGTCATTTTTCATATCACATTCCTTAAGCCAATTTTAATCCTGTTCAAATGACGGTCTATGCTTAAAAAACAGCCGTATCAGCATCAATACTACTGAAGCAACTGAATTGTATAAGTTAATTTAATGTTAAGTAATGATTCGTGCCGGGGCGATATCACGTTTTACCTGTCCACCGAAGATAATTATCAGTCTTTATCTAGCGTTCTAAGGTGTTTATCCCACTATCACGGCTGAATCGTTAATATTTTGCGAGTTCACGCCGAAATACTGATTTTTGGCGCTAGATCACAGGCATAATTTTCAGTACGTTATAGGGCGTTTGTTACTAATTTATTTTAACGGAGTAACATTTAGCTCGTACATGAGCGGCTTGTGTGGATCCTGACACAGGCAAACCATCATCAATAAAACCGATGGAAGGGAATATCATGCGAATTGGCATACCAAGAGAACGGTTAACCAATGAAACCCGTGTTGCAGCAACGCCAAAAACAGTGGAACAGCTGCTGAAACTGGGTTTTACCGTCGCGGTAGAGAGCGGCGCGGGTCAACTGGCAAGTTTTGACGATAAAGCGTTTGTGCAAGCGGGCGCCGAAATTGTAGAAGGGAATAACGTCTGGCAGTCAGAGATCATTCTGAAGGTCAATGCGCCGTTAGATGATGAAATTGCGTTACTGAATCCAGGGACAACGCTGGTGAGTTTTATCTGGCCTGCGCAGAATCCGGAATTAATGCAAAAACTTGCGGAACGTAACGTGACCGTGATGGCGATGGACTCTGTGCCGCGTATCTCACGCGCACAATCGCTGGACGCACTCAGTTCGATGGCGAACATCGCTGGTTATCGCGCCATTGTTGAAGCGGCACATGAATTTGGGCGCTTCTTTACCGGGCAAATCACGGCGGCAGGGAAAGTGCCACCGGCAAAAGTGATGGTGATTGGTGCGGGTGTTGCAGGTCTGGCCGCCATTGGCGCAGCCAATAGTCTCGGCGCGATTGTGCGTGCATTCGACACCCGCCCGGAAGTGAAAGAACAAGTTCAAAGTATGGGCGCGGAATTCCTCGAGCTGGACTTTAAAGAGGAAGCGGGCAGCGGCGATGGCTATGCCAAAGTGATGTCGGATGCGTTCATCAAAGCGGAAATGGAGCTCTTTGCCGCCCAGGCAAAAGAGGTCGATATCATTGTCACCACCGCGCTTATTCCAGGCAAACCAGCGCCGAAGCTGATTACCCGTGAAATGGTTGACTCCATGAAGTCGGGCAGTGTGATTGTCGACCTGGCAGCCCAAAACGGCGGCAACTGTGAATACACCGTACCGGGTGAAATTTTCACTACGGAAAATGGTGTCAAAGTGATTGGTTATACCGATCTTCCGGGCCGTCTGCCGACGCAATCCTCACAGCTTTACGGCACTAACCTCGTTAATCTGCTGAAACTGTTGTGCAAAGAGAAAGACGGCAACATCACGGTTGATTTTGATGATGTGGTGATTCGCGGTGTGACCGTGATCCGTGCTGGCGAAATTACCTGGCCGGCACCGCCGATTCAGGTATCAGCTCAGCCGCAGGCGGCACAAAAAGCGGCACCGGAAGTGAAAACTGAGGAAAAATGTACCTGCTCACCGTGGCGTAAATACGCGTTGATGGCGCTGGCAATTATCCTTTTCGGCTGGCTGGCAAGCGTTGCGCCGAAAGAGTTTCTTGGGCACTTCACCGTTTTCGCGCTGGCGTGCGTTGTCGGCTATTACGTGGTGTGGAATGTTTCGCACGCGCTGCATACACCGTTGATGTCGGTCACCAACGCGATTTCAGGGATTATTGTTGTCGGAGCACTGTTGCAGATTGGCCAGGGCGGCTGGGTTAGCTTCCTTAGTTTTATCGCGGTGCTTATAGCCAGCATTAATATTTTCGGTGGCTTCACCGTGACTCAGCGCATGCTGAAAATGTTCCGCAAAAATTAAGGGGTAACATATGTCTGGAGGATTAGTTACAGCTGCATACATTGTTGCCGCGATCCTGTTTATCTTCAGTCTGGCCGGTCTTTCGAAACATGAAACGTCTCGCCAGGGTAACAACTTCGGTATCGCCGGGATGGCGATTGCGTTAATCGCAACCATTTTTGGACCGGATACGGGTAATGTTGGCTGGATCTTGCTGGCTATGGTCATTGGTGGGGCAATTGGTATCCGCCTGGCGAAGAAAGTTGAAATGACCGAAATGCCAGAACTGGTGGCGATCCTGCATAGCTTTGTGGGTCTGGCGGCAGTGCTGGTTGGCTTTAACAGCTATCTGCATCATGACGCGGGAATGGCACCGATTCTGGTCAATATTCACCTGACGGAAGTGTTCCTCGGTATCTTCATCGGGGCGGTAACGTTCACGGGTTCGGTGGTGGCGTTCGGCAAACTGTGTGGCAAAATTTCGTCTAAACCGTTGATGCTGCCAAACCGTCACAAAATGAACCTGGCAGCTCTGGTCGTTTCCTTCCTGCTGCTGATTGTATTTGTTCGCACGGACAGCGTCGGCCTGCAAGTGCTGGCATTGCTGATAATGACCGCTATTGCGCTGGTATTCGGCTGGCATTTAGTCGCCTCCATCGGTGGTGCAGATATGCCAGTCGTCGTGTCAATGCTGAACTCATACTCTGGTTGGGCGGCAGCTGCAGCGGGCTTTATGCTTAGCAACGACCTGCTGATCGTGACCGGCGCGCTGGTCGGTTCTTCGGGGGCAATCCTTTCTTACATTATGTGTAAGGCGATGAACCGTTCCTTTATCAGCGTTATTGCGGGTGGTTTCGGCACCGATGGCTCTTCTACTGGCGATGATCAGGAAGTGGGCGAGCACCGCGAAATCACCGCAGAAGAGACAGCGGAACTGCTGAAAAACTCCCATTCAGTGATCATTACTCCGGGGTACGGCATGGCAGTCGCGCAGGCGCAATATCCTGTCGCTGAAATAACCGAGAAACTGCGCGCTCGTGGTATCAATGTGCGTTTCGGTATCCACCCGGTTGCGGGGCGTTTGCCTGGGCATATGAACGTATTGCTGGCTGAAGCAAAAGTACCGTATGACATCGTGCTGGAAATGGACGAGATCAATGATGACTTTGCTGATACCGATACCGTACTGGTGATTGGTGCTAACGATACGGTTAACCCGGCGGCGCAGGATGATCCGAAGAGTCCGATTGCTGGTATGCCTGTGCTGGAAGTGTGGAAAGCGCAGAACGTGATTGTTTTTAAACGTTCGATGAACACTGGCTATGCTGGTGTGCAAAACCCGCTGTTCTTCAAGGAAAACACCCACATGCTGTTTGGTGACGCCAAAGCCAGCGTGGATGCAATCCTGAAAGCTCTGTAAACTTGACGGCCTCTGCGGAGGCCGTCACTCTTTATTGAGATCGCTTAACAGAACGGCGATGCTTTGACCTCCCGCTGTTTGTTCAAGCGCAATTTTGACAATAATTGTCAACGGCACGGAAAGCAGCATACCCACCGGTCCTAACAACCATCCCCAAAAAATCAACGACAGAAATACCACCAATGTGGAAAGCCCCAGCCCACGCCCCATGATCCGCGGCTCCAGAATATTGCCGAAGACCAGATTAATCAGCAGATATCCCGCCAGCACCAGCAACGCTTCGTAGAAGCCATTAAACACCAGTACCTGAGCGATAGGGGGGATTGCCGCGAGGACTGAACCAATATTCGGGATGTAATTAAGCGCAAAGGCCAGCAATCCCCAGACAAAAGCGAAGCGAACATCGAGTGCGGCGAGCATCGCCCAGGCGACCAGGCCGGTGATGATGCTGATGGCTGTTTTCAGCACCAGATAATGAGACACACTGTCAATCGCACGCTGAATCGCCGCCATCCCTTCAACCGGACGCGCCATCATTTGCTGAAATTTTCCGGGCAATTGTGGCACTTCGAGCAGCATAAACAACACCGTCAGCAGCAATAAAAATATTGATGACATGGCATTAGATAACTGCGTCAATAAGTTGGTGAGCAACGTCATCGCCGCGTTCGGATCAATGTAATGCGCCAGTTGGTCAACTGAGACGTCAATCCCTACGCGTTGCAACAACGGTTCAAGAGCTTGCAGCGGCGTCATAATAGAGTTGCGATATTGCGGTAACGTCCGCGTCAACTCGTTGAGCGCGGAACCCAGATAAGCTAACAGCAACACCATCGCCATCACGATGATGGTCATCAAAATCGACACCGCCAGTACACGCGGCACTCGCCAGCGGACCATGTGTTGCACCAGCGGGTTAAGAATAACAGCAATAAATAATGCGAGAATAAACGGCATGATGATCTCGGCGGCAAAACGGATACCGCAGAGAATAATGACCAGCATTCCCAACATAATGACGATTTTTAGACCATTGAGCGTGATGATCGGCTTTGCCATGCTTGTCCCCGTTTTTTCTTTCTTTGCTAATAATAATGTCTTTTTCGTTCCGTCATCATAACGAAAATCAATCCGCTCGGGTAAAGAAGTGAAAATATTTTGAGTTAATTCTTAAGCTGTGATACAAATCAGGCGTGTTCAACTACCGAGGACAATTATCATCCGCGATGATGAGAAGCAACACTGCGGATAATTGTAATATTATGGACAATTTGTTCAGGACGTTATTTTCTACATTTACCCATCTTCGTACCTCATCCACTATTTTGCTCGTAGGTGAGCAGCACTGGCGCAACGCGCTTTAGTCCTTTCTTCTGCCTAACCTTGCGCTATGCGCGGGGCTTGATCACTTTGCTCTGGTTTCGCTGAATTGAGCGAAAGATAAAATAATTCTCTTGCAGGAGAAGGACGATGTATATTTATTGGATTTTATTAGGTCTGGCTATTGCTACGGAAATTACCGGCACGCTGTCAATGAAATGGGCGAGCGTCAGTGAGGGTAATGGCGGTTTTATTTTAATGCTGGTGATGATTTCTCTGTCGTATATATTTCTCTCCTTCGCCGTTAAAAAAATCGCCTTAGGCGTAGCTTATGCGCTGTGGGAAGGTATCGGTATTTTATTTATTACCTTGTTTAGCGTTTTGTTATTCGACGAAAGTTTATCGCTGATGAAAATTGCCGGGTTAACCACCCTGGTGGCCGGGATTGTGTTGATCAAATCAGGTACCCGTAAAGCGCAGAAACCTGAACTGGAGGTGAACCATGGCGCAGTTTGAATGGGTTCACGCCGCCTGGCTGGCATTGGCAATCGTGCTGGAAATCGTTGCTAACGTTTTTTTGAAATTTTCTGACGGCTTTCGTCGCAAAATATTTGGCGTGCTCTCTCTGACGGCGGTGCTGGCTGCCTTTAGTGCGCTTTCTCAGGCCGTTAAAGGGATCGACTTGTCTGTCGCTTATGCATTGTGGGGCGGATTTGGTATTGCCGCCACGTTAGCCGCAGGTTGGATCTTGTTTGGTCAACGGTTAAATCGTAAAGGCTGGATTGGTCTGGTCTTGCTGTTAGCTGGAATGATTATGGTGAAGTTTGCCTGATGAACACGCTGCCCGTGCTGTCGGGCAGCGTTTGAATGCTATTTTTGCAAAAGTTGGTCTAGCTTGTCGCGAAAACCAGTGACAGAAATGGCCCGGTTATCGGCACGCCAGCGATCTTTCGCGGCAGGAGCCGAACTTTGCACGCCAATTAACTGCCAGCCGTCATCGGTATGCAACATCAGTGGCGAACCGCTATCACCCGGCAAAGTATCGCACTGATGCGACATCACCGACGTTTGCGCCCAGCCAGTTACTTCGCAATTTTGATGACTGTATAGCGTATCGAGGTGATCTTCAGGATATCCCGCTTGAGTCACTTTTCGACCTGCCGCTTTTAATGCGGTGGTAAGTGCGGCTTTATCTCCCGCAAATAACGGCAACGGTGTAATGCCAGAAGGGGGATTACGTAGCACAATCAAACCGAAGTCCCACGGCGCAGCTGCGGGAGGAACAATCCAACCATCCCCATCTGCTTTTAACCGCTTTCCCAGTGTCGGGTCAACGCGGCCTTCTATGTCGTGGATCTCATAGCGCCAAAGACCTTTATTTGACACAAAACGCAGCGCCACCGCTTTATCGGCTTTACCCTTTGGCGGCGTCAATAAACAGTGTCCTGCCGTTAATGCCAGATTGGGTGCAATCAGCGTCGCCGTACATAAATTGCCGCTGGCCGTTTCCAGTTGCCCAACCGCATCCCACGGTGATTGGGTCGTGTCATTCACTGGCACACGATCATCATGACCAAAAAACAGGGTGCTGACCTCATCGTTTGCCGATTTGGCAACGTCTGGTTTATCTGCAAACACAAAAGCAGACGTCAAACTAATTGCACCCAACACTACAGCAATGGTTGTACGCATATCACACTCTGGTGGGTAATTATGATTATTAAAAGCAAACCCTCATAAATACTATAGACGGGACGGGATGAAAGTGGGAGTAAAATCAGATAACTACGATCAGGAAAGATAAAAACGGGTGGCAATCAGTGCGCATAAAATAAGGATGATAAGAATGAACTCAAAGCGATAACGGCCCACCATACTACCCTCCGCTAAAGGCGGTGCTAAACGTTACCCGCTTAGCACCGTAATTTTCAGGCGCGAGGGGGCGCGCCAGCATTATTGTTGAAAACTTACGCTGCGGGTTGTGCAGCAGGTTTTGCCGGTTGCTGATGGCTGTGTTTCTTGGCGTGTTTCTTCGCTGCCTGCGCTTTTTGTTCAGGGGCTTTCTGTTCAGCTTTCGCATTTTTATGATGCTTTTTAGCCGCCTGCGCTTTCTGGGCAGGTGCTGCTTTATGCTGTTTTTTATGATGTGTAGTTTTCGCCGGCGCTGCTTTGGTGGTCGTCGCAGTCGGAGCAGGTGTGGTCGCAGTCTCTGCAGCAAAGGCGGCAGAAGACAGACCCATAGCAGCGGCAACAACCAGAGCTAATACTTTTTTCATTGTCATACCCTCAATTTGTTTTTTCATTTAACCCCACTGCGGGGCCGTTGAAATAACTATATCCCTGGGAATGGCAGACTTCCGTGAGTGGTTGGTTTCAGCGTGTAACGATATGTACAAACGTTAAATAAATTACAGCGTTGATAATAACGTATTGTGACTTAAGGGAAATTTAGCTACCAATAATAGTAGTCTTGATCGGGTTAACTATTTTACTACTTACAAAGCGGTAGAATAACTGCGCATCAGTAATAAATGACACACAGCAAAATGAATCCGTTTATTTGGGTACTTATAATCCTGATGACACTAGATGCGCTGCGGGAATTGGCTGGCGCTTCGTCTATTTTAGGATGGCTATTAACGTTGGTTTGAGCAGGCAATAAGTCCGGATGGGTATTTACCGCAGTCCGGACTTATTTTTAGGCGTGCAGACGACGATGCAAACGCGTCCCGACCAGCAGAGCAATGACCAGCATCAGAGCAATAAATGCGCCGACGCCGTTCCAGCCATAGTTATGCCAGAAAACACCACCCAGCGTCCCGGCAATACTCGACCCCAGATAGTAACTGAACAGATACAGCGAGGAGGCCTGGCCTTTAGCGCGTTTTGCGCGGGGGCCGATCCAGCTGCTGGCAACGGAGTGGGCTGCGAAGAATCCGGCTGAGAAGAGTAACATTCCGGCAAAGATCAGCCACAGCGAGCTGAATAAGGTCATCAGTAAACCAAACAGCATAACCCCCGTCGAAAACAACATCACTGGACCGCGCCCATAACGGGTGGTCATGGTTCCGGCTTTGGGTGAGCTCCATGTACCGGTCAAATAAGCCAGCGATAATAAGCCAACCACGGCCTGACTGACATGCCAGGGGGAAAGCATCAACCTATAGCCGATGTAATTAAACAGCGTGACGAACGACCCCATCAGCAAAAAGCCTTCTGCGAACAATAACGGCAATCCCCGGTCACGCCAGTGCAGACGAAAGTTGATAAATAACGTCTTTGGTCGCAGGGAAGTCGGGCGAAAATGGCGTGATTCCGGGAGGATTTTCCAGAACATCAACGCCGAGGCCAGCGCGAAACAGCCGATAGCCGCCAGAGCAATTCGCCAGTTGAAAAAGTCCGTGAAGACACCGCTAATTAAGCGTCCGCTCATGCCGCCAATTGAGTTGCCGCTGATATACAACCCCATCGAAAAGGCCACGAAACTGGGGTGGATTTCCTCGCTAAGATAAGTCATACCAACAGCGGCCACGCCACTTAACGAAAGCCCAATCAAGGCGCGCATAATCAAAATGCCGTGCCAGCTGGTCATCATTGTCGAAAGTAACGTACAAATGGAGGCCAACAGTAGCGCCGTGACCATCACTGGTTTGCGACCAATGGCATCGGATAGCGGGCCAGTAAACAGCAAACCGATAGCCAACATCGCCGTTGAAATGGACAGTGAAATACTACTGTTCGCAGGCGTTAAGCCAAACTCCTGCGAAAGCACCGGAAGTATAGGTTGCACACAATAGAGAAGTGCGAAGGTTGCCAGTCCGGCAGAGAAAAGCGCCAGGGTGACGCGCATAAATTGCGGCGTACCGCGTTTAATAAATTGATTTGGCTGAGAAATGCTTTGCTTGTCAGTGACGCTTGCCGGAGCGCCATCAACAGTTGTAGTACGGCTCACTTGAAATCCTTGCTAAATATGCCTGTGGATCAGGCTTATGAATAGATTAGGAAAATCGAATTGTTCTGTCTAATATATTAATAATCTCAAATAAGATTTATTAAATATGAATATTGAACTTCGTCATCTGCGTTACTTTGTTGCTGTTGCGGAAGAGCTGCATTTCGGGCGCGCCGCTGCCCGCCTGAATATTTCGCAACCACCGCTAAGTCAGCAGATTCAGGCGCTGGAGCAACAAATTGGTGCCCGACTGCTGGCACGAACCAATCGCAGTGTATTGCTGACGGAAGCAGGAAAACAGTTTCTTGCAGATAGTCGGCAAATCCTGTCTATGGTGGATGACGCTGCCGCTCGCGCTGAAAGGCTGCATCAGGGCGAAGCGGGGGAGTTGCGCATTGGTTTTACTTCGTCCGCTCCTTTTATTCGGGCGGTGTCCGATACGTTATCGTTGTTTCGTCGTGATTATCCCGATGTCCATTTACAAACCCGCGAAATGAACACTCGCGAGCAAATCGCTCCGCTCATTGAAGGAACGCTGGATATGGGATTGCTGCGTAACACAGCGTTACCGGAGACGCTTGAACACGCAGTCATCGTCCATGAACCGCTTATGGCGATGATCCCGCACGATCATCCCCTGGCAAATAACCCGAGTGTAACGCTGGCTGAACTGGCGAAAGAACCCTTTGTCTTTTTTGATCCGCACGTAGGGACAGGGCTGTATGACGATATTCTCGGGCTGATGAGACGTTACAATTTGACGCCCGTCATCACTCAGGAGGTGGGTGAGGCAATGACCATCATCGGTCTGGTTTCCGCTGGTCTGGGTGTTTCAATTTTGCCTGCGTCATTTAAACGTGTTCAGCTCAACGAAATGCGCTGGGTGCCGATTGCTGAAGAGGATGCGGTTTCTGAAATGTGGTTGGTCTGGCCGAAACACCATGAACAAAGTCCGGCTGCGCGTAACTTTCGTATTCATCTGCTGAATGCTCTCAGGTGAGGGAAATTTCAGCGAAAAAGCCCGAAAAATGTGCTGTTAATCACATGCCTAAGTAAAAATTTGACGACACGTATTGAAGTGCTTCACCATAGCCTACAGATTATTTCGGAGCGCGAAAATATAGGGAGTATGCGGTGGTTGCTGAAAACCAGCCTGGGCACATTGATCAAATAAAGCAGACCAACGCGGGCGCGGTTTATCGCCTGATTGATCAGCTTGGTCCAGTCTCGCGTATCGATCTTTCCCGTCTGGCGCAACTGGCTCCTGCCAGTATCACCAAAATTGTCCGTGAGATGCTCGAAGCACACCTGGTGCAAGAGCTGGAAATCAAAGAAGCGGGGAACCGTGGCCGTCCGGCGGTGGGGCTGGTGGTTGAAACTGAAGCTTGGCACTATCTTTCTCTGCGCATTAGTCGCGGGGAGATTTTCCTTGCTTTGCGCGATCTGAGCAGCAAACTGGTGGTGGAGGAGTCGCAGGAACTGGCGTTAAAAGATGACTCGCCATTGTTGGATCGTATCATTTCCCATATCGATCAGTTTTTTATCCGCCATCAGAAAAAACTTGAGCGTCTGACTTCGATTGCCATTACCTTGCCGGGAATTATTGATACGGAAAATGGTATTGTACATCGCATGCCGTTCTACGAGGATGTAAAAGAGATGCCGCTCGGCGAGGCGCTGGAGCAGCATACCGGCGTACCGGTTTATATTCAGCATGATATCAGCGCATGGACGATGGCTGAGGCCTTGTTTGGTGCCTCACGCGGGGCGCGCGATGTGATTCAGGTGGTTATCGATCACAACGTGGGGGCGGGCGTCATTACCGATGGTCATCTGCTACACGCAGGCAGCAGTAGCCTCGTGGAAATAGGTCACACGCAGGTCGACCCATATGGGAAACGCTGTTATTGCGGGAATCACGGCTGCCTCGAAACCATTGCCAGTGTGGACAGTATTCTTGAGTTGGCACAGCTGCGTCTCAATCAATCCATGAGCTCGATGTTACATGGACAGCCGTTAACCGTGGACTCATTGTGTCAGGCGGCATTGCGCGGCGATCTGCTGGCAAAAGACATCATTACCGGGGTAGGCGCGCATGTCGGGCGCATTCTTGCCATCATGGTGAATTTATTTAACCCACAAAAAATACTGATTGGCTCACCGTTAAGTAAAGCGGCAGATATCCTCTTCCCGGTCATCTCGGACAGCATCCGTCAGCAGGCCCTTCCTGCGTATAGTCAGCACATTAGCGTTGAGAGTACTCAATTTTCTAACCAGGGTACGATGGCGGGCGCTGCGCTGGTAAAAGACGCGATGTATAACGGTTCTTTGTTGATTCGTCTGTTGCAGGGTTAACATTTTTTAACTGTTCTACCAAAATTTGCGCTATCTCAATTTGGGCCAGGAAAGCATAACTTAGACTTTCAAGGTTAATTATTTTCCTGGTTTATATTTGTGAAGCATAACGGTGGAGTTAGTGATGCTGAAGCGTTTCTTTATTACCGGTACAGACACTTCTGTAGGGAAAACGGTGGTTTCCCGCGCATTGCTACAAGCGTTAGCCTCCCAGGGAAAAACGGTTGCGGGATATAAACCCGTAGCGAAGGGGAGCAAAGAGACACCCGAAGGGCTGCGTAATAAAGATGCCCTGGTGTTGCAGAGTGTTTCAACCATCGAACTGCCTTATGAAGCAGTTAATCCTATCGCGTTAAGCGAAGAAGAAAGTAGCGTGGCGCATAGTTGCCCAATCAATTACACCCTCATTTCAAACGGCCTGGCAAACCTGACCGATAAAGTCGATCATGTCGTGGTAGAAGGGACTGGCGGCTGGCGCAGTCTGATGAATGATTTACGTCCGCTCTCTGAATGGGTGGTGCAGGAACAACTGCCGGTGTTGATGGTTGTCGGTATTCAGGAAGGTTGCATTAACCATGCACTGCTAACAGCTCAGGCGATTGCCAACGACGGGCTGCCGCTCATTGGCTGGGTGGCTAACCGAATCAACCCAGGACTGGCGCATTATGCGGAAATCATTGATGTGCTGGGTAAAAAACTTCCAGCACCGCTCATTGGTGAACTGCCTTATTTACCGCGCGCCGAACAGCGTGAACTGGGGCAATACATCCGCTTAGCTATGCTGCGCAGTGTGCTGGCGGTAGATAGAGTCACGGTGTAACGTCCGCGAGATTACCGACGCAATTACGCAGGCTATCAATAAACCGGGGAGTAGCTGATACTCCCCGGTCATTTCACATATCATCAACGTCGACATAATCGGCGCGTGCGTGGTTGCCGCCAACAGTGTCGCCATCCCGGTCAATCCGAGTAAAAGCGTAATTTCTTCGCCATCAGGGAACCATAATCCCAGGCTACGACCATACAACATGCCAATGGCAAGACCGATAAATAGCGTCGGTGTAAAGACACCACCGGGTGCGCCGGAACCGCTACTCGCCAGCACGGCACACAGTTTACAAAGGAAGATCCCGCCAATGATCATTAACAGTGGTGGGGCGGTTAAAAAGGATTGTACGGTGCTATAGCCGTTGCCCCACACTGCAGGTGTGAACAGGGAAAGCAGACCCACGATCAACCCGCCTAGTGCCAGTTGCCAGGGCGGCGCAAGTTTGAGACTCACAAATCCACGATGACAGGCGTTCATTAACGTTAACAACAGTGGTCCGCACAGACCTGCCAGCACACCTGTACTGATAATCAGCGCATAGTCACGAGCCTGAACCGTCACTGAGAGTTGTACGCTGTAGAGTAACGCGTCGCTATGATTAATCAGATTGCTAACCAGCAATGCCACGACGGCGGAAATAATCACCGGGCCGAGAGAGGCCAACATCATAGTGCCAAACAGCACTTCGGCTATAAATAAACTGCCAGCAAGCGGGGCACGATAGGCCGCAGCCATTCCCGCCGCGGCCCCACAGGCAATCCATAATTTCCACTCCTGGCGTGGCGTAAAACGCTGAGCAAAACAGGAGGCGGCAAGGGCAGCTAAAAGAATCATCGCACCTTCGCGACCAATTGCGCTGCCGCTAGTTACTACCAGCAGAGAGGCAAGCGATTTAACCAGGCTTGCTGCGTAATCGAATTTACCATCGGTTTGCAACGCTTCCATGTAATCGGTCGGCGCATGAGGGCGTTGCTGGGTAAATTTCTGCCAGCCCATCAACAACAAACCCGCCGCCAGTCCGCCGAGCGCCGGAGTTAGCAGTCGTCGCCATGGGGAAAGATTTGTAGCTGCATTGACCAGACTGCCGGAGTCATTATTGAGGAACAGCCACTCCAGTAGCAGCATCGCATGACGAAACCCGGCAACGGCAAAGGCCGCAAGAATACCGACGACTGTTGCGATAAGCAGACGGCGGAACATAGTGCGCAGATCCGGATAGATGTGTAGATGATGCATGAGCAGAAATGGGCAATGAAACACGGGCGACTATTTTGCGGCAAAAGAAGCCAGCCGCTAAAGCAGTGCGTGCTTTAAGAGATAAAAAACGTGACAATGTAACCTATTATTGCCGAATTGCGCGTAATCGCCACCATCCGGCAATATTACGGTGATCCTATCGAAAGAGTGGTTTAACCGCGACAGGAATCAACAGTTGTGATTGCCATTGCGCCAGCGTTAAGCGAGCCAGTTCACCCAGTGCACGGTAGAAAGGGTGTTCTGCTTTTTCGATAAAAACGTCAAGAAATCGTGTTGACCACGGAAAAAGGTGCCATGCCAGCAATTCTTCGCATTCTGTCTGGCGACCATTCTCCGCCAACCACGCAGCCATCAACAGCAGTGAACCAAAATGATCTTCCGGTTCGTTTTGCTTCATTTCGAACTGAATGCCTTTCTCGCGCATCCATTGACGAAGTGCCAATGTTGAATCGCCAAACAGCACAGATTCGCGATCCAGCCAGACCGACCCCCACGGCGGAGACGGCAGTGCCCACGGGCCGACAAACAAACGCTGCCAGGCCTGGGCGCGAGTCTCTTCACTCTGTGCCTGAAAAGCCGTCACCAGCGGCGCTAATGACGCTTCTGGTAGAGGCCACTGAGTTTCCCAGCCGTCACTGGTGAGTACCGCAACCAGAGGTGCGGCTTCTGCACTCTCTGGAGCGTAATAAAACAGCGCGCCCAACACGCGCGCCGCGACAGAAAAATTATCTTGCTGTGAAAAATGGGTCATTCCTAACATCCTGAAATGTGCGGGTTTCCCCGCACCAATTTGTTAACCTGCAATAGCCATTCCTACCGTCATATGCAGGCCATAAAAGAGCGTACGCCCGATCATCTCACCGCCAAGTATGAGGATTAGCCCCAGAATAAGTCCGGCAACGTGAGGTTCACGGCGACGAATGAGCGGACAAAGCCAGCATCCTAGACCTGTGCATAACAATACCACACGCCAGACCTGTAAGGAGGCGTAATCTGGTACCAGTGCGCTGGCTTGTTGTACGGATGAGTGAATAGACGCCAGAGACAAACCTTGCAGCACAATCACCCCGGCACAAGCGATCAGCGCCAGAACGCTAATGATGGCAAATGGTGTGGTATTAAATGTAACGCGGGCTGCCCGCAGAATTGCGGCAGCAAGTATTGGACCGCTCAATAAAACTGTCAGGAAGAAAGCCAGCGTAGTGTAACCGTTATGCCAGGTTGGCACAGTGTCGATTTGATACACGCAGGTCATCATCCAGACGAAAATGACGCCGAGCGCCATGCTGACAAGTAACCAGAGTTTCCCCAGCGCTTGCGGCATTTTACCAATGACCGCCACCAGCCACCATAATCCGCCAACGGCAAAAAATATTGAACCGGCAGCAATCTCGTTACTCAGGCCGGAAGCTCCGATTCGATTCAGCGAGTTAAACGCCCGCAGTGGCGATCCCAGGTGCATGACAGAGGCAATAAACCCGATGCCCATCAGCAGCCAGAGGAAAAACATGCCACGGACAATACGCTGACGGTCTGCGTCATTTTTGCTGGCGAACCAGCCGATTCCGCTAATAATCAGCGCGCCTACGACGCATTGGCCCAATACGGTAAAGATAACCAGTGGCCATTCGTGCCATCCATTTCCCATTTTAAACTTCCTCCGGATTAGCCAGGTAACCAGTGGTATCGCCGGTCGGGCGGCTGTTGGCGTTAGGTTTGATTACGATATTAGGTTTTGTGAAATGCGCGCGCGGCAGTGGCGCGACGGCAGCCAGAGTACCGTGTTTCTGGCGCAGTTCTTCAATTGGACCGAATTCAAGTGCACGCAGCGGGCAGGATTCGACACATATGGGTTGTTTCCCCTCGGCGACGCGCGAATAACAACCATCGCACTTCGTCATGTGCCCTTTTTCAGCATTGTACTGTGGCGCGCCGTACGGACAAGCCATGTGGCAGTAGCGGCAGCCGATACAAACATCTTCATCAACCACCACAAAGCCATCTTCACGCTTATGCATTGCGCCGCTGGGGCAGACTTTTGTACATGCGGGGTCATCGCAATGGTTACAGGAGATGGAGAGATAATAAGCGAACACGTTCTGGTGCCAGACGCCATTATCTTCCTGCCAGTCGCCGCCAGCATATTCATAAACACGGCGGAAACTGACGTCCGGGCCAAGATCTTTAAAATCTTTGCACGCCAGTTCGCAGGTTTTACAGCCTGTACAGCGGCTGGAATCGATAAAAAATCCATATTGTGTGGTCATGGGCTACTCCTTAAACCTTTTCGATCTGGACGAGATTGCTGTGCGACGGGTTTCCCTTTGCCAGCGGTGAAGGGCGGTGAGAGGTCAGAATATTGATACTGCCGCCGTGATCGACCCGGTCACCAAACATATCCGCTTTAAGCCACGCACCTTGCCCGATGGCGGTAACGCCAGGCAGAATACGCGGAGTCACTTTTGCGGCAATCAGCATTTCTCCATTATTGTTAAATACCCGCACTGTATCGCCATGACGGATACCGCGTGCCTGAGCATCAATGGGGTTGATCCACACCTCTTGTGGGCAGGCCTGCTGTAACACATCAATATTGCCGTAGCTGGAGTGGGTACGTGCTTTGTAGTGGAAGCCCGTTAGCTGCAGTGGATAGGTTTTGCGCAGGGGATCGTCCCAGCCATCAAAACCTGGGGTATACGCAGGGAGGGGATGAATAATTTCATCTTTTTTCAATTCCCAGGTATCCGCAATCGTCGCCAGCCGTTCAGAATAAATTTCGATTTTCCCCGAAGGTGTTTTCAACGGGTTTGCCTGTGGATCTTCACGGAATGCGCGGAAAGCGACGTAATGTTCTTCCGGGCATTTTTTCTTAAAGATCCCGGTCGTTTTCATCTCCTCGTAGTCCGGCATCTCAGGGTTACGTTCCTTCGTTTTCGCATGGAGATATTTGATCCATTCATGCTGGCTGCGACCTTCAGTAAAAGTTTGATAAACGTCTGGTCCTAAGCGTTTCGCGACTTCACTCAGAATCCAGTAGATGGGTTTGCGTTCAAATTTTGCCGAGGTGGCGGGTTGGGCGAGGATCACATAGCCCATATTCCCTGCAGATTCATGAGAGATAAGGTCTTCTTGCTCTGTTGGCATCAGGTCGGGCAACAGGATATCGCAATACTTAGCCGAGGCCGTCATGAAGTGGTCAATGCCAACAATCATCTCGCACTTGCTGTCATCCTGAAGCACCTCATGGGTGTGATTGATGTCGCCATGTTGATTGATCAATGTGTTACTGGCGTAGCACCATAAAAACTTGATGGGGACATCCAGTTTTTCTTTTCCACGAATACCATCACGGGTCGCGGTCATTTCCGTACCGTGGTCGATGGCATCTGTCCATGTAAAGACGGAAATCTGCGTTTTAACAGGATTATCAAGCATCGGGAACCATTCGACCCCCAGATCCCAGCTACCTTCGCGTACCCCTGAGTTGCCGCCGTTTATGCCGACGTTACCGGTGAGAACGGAAAGCATGGCAATAGCGCGGGACGTTTGCTCGCCGTTGGAGTGTCGTTGTGGCCCCCAACCCTGACAAATATAAGCAGGTTTTGCTGAACCGATCTCTCGTGCCAACTGGATAATTTTTTCTGCCGGGATGCTGGTGATTTTTGCTGCCCATTCCGGCGTTTTAGCTATGCCGTCAGGCCCTTCGCCCAGAATATAGGCTTTATAATGCGCGTTACGTGGTGCGTTGGCGGGCAGCGTTTTTTCATCGTAACCAACACAATATTTGTCGAGAAATGGCTGATCGACCATGTTTTCCGTAATCAGTACCCAGGCAATCGCACAGGCCAGTGCGCCATCGGTGCCAGGGCGAATGGGCAGCCATTCATCTTCACGCCCGGCAGCTGTGTCGTTATAACGTGGATCGATGACGATCATGCGTGCGTTTGAACGTTCGCGGGCTTGCTCGACGTAGTAAGTGACACCACCGCCGCTCATCCGCGTTTCTGCCGGGTTATTTCCGAACATAACGACCAGTTTCGTATTGGCGATATCATCCGGGCTGTTGCCATCATTGGCACCGAACATATAACTCATTGCGGCACTGATCTGTGCGGTACTGTAGCTGCCATAGCGACTGAGAAAACCACCGCAAGAGTTCATCAGACGGTACGGGACGTTTGAGTTGGTGATGTTTCCGCCATCTACGCCTGTTCCGTACAGGACATGTACAGCCTCATTGCCGTAATCTTTTAGGATCCGCCGAAGATTATCACTGATGGTATCCAGGGCTTCGTCCCAACTTATCCGTTCAAATTTACCTTCACCGCGCTTGCCGACGCGCTTCATGGGATATTTCAACCTATCAGGATGATTCATCCGTCGGCGGATAGAGCGCCCGCGTAAACACGCGCGAACCTGATGATTACCGTAGACGTCGTCACCTGTCGTATCAGACTCCACCCAGTACACGGTGTCATCTTTCACATGCAAACGTAACAGACAGCGGCTCCCGCAGTTAACGGTGCAGGAACTCCAGACCGCTTTCTCTTCTACCGGAGCCTCTGCCGCTCGGACCATTTGGGAAAATGGCAGAGTGAAAGCACTGCTTGCTAGCGCGAGACTGCCAAGAGCGGAGGTTTTCACCAGACTTCTACGGCTGATTTCAGCCGACATGAGCGCCTCTGTGGTATGGATTTTCATCATTACTCACTTATTGCTTTTCAAACAAAATGTCATGTCAAAATTTATGGTCGTAGTGGGTTATATTTTTTCGATCTCGACCAGATTAGTGTGCTGCGGGTTTCCCTTCGCCAGTGGTGAAGGGCGCAGAGTGGTTAGCGTATTCACACAGCCGCCGTGGTCGATTTTATCGCCAGACATATTGGCCTCGTGCCAGGCTCCCTGGCCCATAGCGCTAACTCCAGGGAGAATGCGTGGTGTCACTTTGGCTGGTAGCCGAACTTCGCCACGATGGTTAAACACCCGCACCATATCGCCGTTGGCAATCCCACGTTTCTGTGCATCTATAGGGTTGATCCATACTTCCTGACGGCAGGCTGCCTTCAGGACATCAATGTTGCCGTAGGTCGAGTGAGTACGAGATTTGTAATGGAAACCAAACAGTTGTAGCGGGAAGGTACTACGTTCAGGGGCGTCCCAGCCTTCGAAGGTTGAGGCATAAACCGGCAGTGGGCTTATTACTTCATCTTTTTCGAGTTCCCAGGTACGGGCAATTTCCGCCAGTTTGCTGGAATAAATTTCGATCTTACCGGAAGGCGTTTTAAGTGGATTTGTCTCGGGGTCGTCACGAAATGCTTTGTAGGCGATAAAATGACCATTGGGATTCTTACGCTTATAGATACCCATTTTTTTCAGTTCGTCGTAAGACGGTAATGCCGGATCTTTGGCAAGCATTTTGGCGTACAGATGTTGTAACCATTGTTCCTGAGTGCGGCCTTCAGTGAATTTTTGATAGACGTCAGGGCCAAGACGTTTCGCGACTTCACTTAGGATCCAGTAAATCGGTTTGCGTTCGAATTTTTCGCTGGTGACTGGCTGGAGGAAAATGAGATATCCCATGTTACCGGCGTAATCGTTAGGAATAATATCTTCCTGCTCAACGGTCATCAGGTCTGGCAGCAGAATGTCGGCATATTTTGCCGATGAGGTCATAAAGTTTTCGATGACCACAATCATTTCGCATTTCGATTCGTCCTGCAGAATTTCATGCGTTTTGTTAATGTCAGAATGCTGATTAACCAGGGTATTTCCCGCGTAGTTCCAGATGAACTTAATGGGCACATCCAGTTTATCTTTGCCGCGGACGCCGTCGCGGATTGCCGTCATTTGCGGGCCATGATCGATAGCATCCGTCCAGCTGAAGCAGGAGATTGATGTTTTGACCGGATTATCCAGCACCGGCAGGCGTTCTATGGTAATGGTATAGGTGGATTCACGCGCGCCACTATTTCCGCCGCTGATGCCGACATTGCCCGTCAGAATAGGCAACATCGCAATAGCGCGTGCGGTCAGCTCACCGTTTGCCTGGCGTTGCGGTCCCCAACCCTGGCAGATATAAGCGGGTTTTGCTGTGCCGATTTCACGCGCCAGTTTGATGATACGGTCCACCGGGATACCGGTAATTTGCGAAGCCCACTGCGGCGTTTTTGCTGTTTTATCGTCACCATCACCAAGAATATAGGCTTTATAGTGGCCATTTTTTGGTGCATCTGCGGGTAAGGTTTTTTCGTCATAACCGATGCAGTATTTATCGAGAAAAGGTTGATCAACGAGATTTTCGTTAATCAATACCCAGGCAATGCCCGCTACCAGCGCGGCATCAGTGCCCGGGCGAATAGGAATCCATTCGTCTTCACGACCGGCAGCCGTGTCGGTATATCGCGGATCGATAACAATCATTTTTGCGTTCGATTTCTCGCGCGCTTTTTCAAGAAGATAAGTGATGCCACCACCGCTCATGCGGGTTTCTGCCGGGTTGTTACCAAACATCACGACCAGCTTGCTGTTTTCAATATCCGTGGTGCTGTTGCCATCATTACTGCCGTAGGTGTAGGGCATGGCACAGGAAATTTGCGCGGTGCTGTAGGAGCCATACTGGTTGAGTGAACCGCCGTAGCAGTTCATCAGGCGTTTGACCGCCGAGGCTGATGGCGAAGAGCGGGTCATATTGCCGCCAACGATCCCCGAAGAGTACTGAATATAAACAGCCTCATTGCCATATTGTTCGACGGTTTTTTTCAGACTACTGGCGATAGTATCCAGGGCTTCATCCCAGCTAATCCGTTCGAATTTGCCTTCGCCACGTTTGCCCACGCGTTTCATTGGGTAATTCAAGCGATCGGGATGATTAATACGTCGACGGATGGACCGACCGCGCAAACAGGCGCGTACTTGATGATTGCCATACTCGTCGTTGCCGGTGTTGTCAGTTTCCACCCAGGTGACTTCATTATCTTTAACATGTAGACGAAGTGCACAGCGGCTACCACAGTTGACGGAACAGGCACCCCAGACCACTTTTTCGCTGGCCTGTTGTACCGCTGCCGCTGCACTGCGCAGGGTGAACGGTAAAGAAAAACCGCCTGCAGCCAGCGCCAGAGAACCTATCGCGGTAGATTTAACGAGTGTTCTGCGGCTGATGCCCACCATTTGTTCATTTTTGGACATAACTCACTCCCTGTTCTTTATCGTTATATAAAAGTTTATATATTGAATATTTAGCGCGCTAACAATAGAGGGAGTCTACCCATTTTGGGTTAAGAATTATTAATCCATATCAATAGAAGGGTATGAGTAATAAGGTGGGATTATGTTGTATGTTCAAATCGCCGGATGTGTCGTATCCGGCGTTCAGTCGATAATGTGTTACTGCGGTTCGGCAGGCGCGCCATCCTGGGTAGACTGCGCGGGAGCAGAGACGTTACCGCTGGTGGTGCGGGTGTAGAGAATTTTATGCGTATCATTAGCGCAATGCCCGACGACCTGGGAATCAGGCTGATCAACCTGGTCATTGGGTACAATACTTAACGTGAAGCTGCTTTCGGGTACGCCATTATTGATAATGCGCTGTGATATATCGCTCTGTATGCGCTCACAGGAAACCGGCACGGCGAGTACCGCGGGTGAGGTGAGTGCGAGCAGAAGCGCGGCACAGCAAGTTGAGAGTTTCATCATAAGCTCCTTACGCGAATATAACTTCTTTAAGCATAGCATTTAACGTGTAAAGTACTGTATTTGCTACTATGATTGAGAATCATCTCTACTCTCTGGTGACTGTTGTGAAATACAAATTACTGCCATGCTTACTCGCGATATTCCTCACAGGATGTGACCGCACAGAGGTAACACTTTCATTTACCCCTGAGATGGCCAGTTTCTCGAATGAATTCGATTTTGATCCGCTGCGTGGTCCGGTAAAAGATTTCACTCAGACGTTAATGGATGAGCAAGGTGAAGTGACGAAACGTGTTTCGGGGACTTTGTCGGAAGAAGGCTGTTTTGATTCACTCGAATTACTGGATCTGGAAAATAATACCGTGGTTGCCCTGGTACTGGACGCCAATTATTACCGTGATGCCCAGACACTGGAGAAAAGAGTTCGTTTGCAGGGAAAATGCCAGCTAGCAGAATTACCTTCTGCCGGGGTGAGTTGGGAAACCGATGATAATGGCTTCGTGATTAAAGCCAGCAGCCAACAAATGCAGATGGAATATCGCTATGATGATCAGGGTTATCCGCTGGGTAAAACCACGAAAAGTAACGACAAAACATTATCTGTCAGCGCCACGCCATCAACGGATCCGATCAAAAAATTAGATTACACCGCGGTTACTTTACTGAATAATCAACGGGTAGGTAATGTAAAACAGAGCTGTGAATATGACAGTCACGCCAATCCGGTGGACTGTCAGTTAATCATTGTTGATG
Organism: Escherichia sp. MOD1-EC5189; assembly: GCF_002966045.1. Lineage (NCBI taxonomy): Bacteria > Pseudomonadati > Pseudomonadota > Gammaproteobacteria > Enterobacterales > Enterobacteriaceae > Escherichia > Escherichia sp. MOD1-EC5189. The sequence goes on from NZ_PTRX01000034.1 coordinate 42,736, forward strand.
AAGGAGTAAAACCCGCCGTCGAACGGGTTTACACCATCAAAAATACTATCGATTATTATTAATGCTATTGTGCGGTCGGCTTCAGGAGAGTCTGACCCGGTGTTTTGTGCTCTGCCAGATACTGATGCTGGAATATGCACATGCGAATGGCATTCCGATATTGACCATTAATAAAGAACTCATGCATCAATTCACCTTCAACCGTAAAGCCAAGCTTGCGGTAAATGTGAATCGCTTTTTCATTCTCTTTATCGACGATCAGATACAGCTTATAGAGATTGAGAACGGTGAAGCCATAGTCCATTGCTAATTTTGCGGCACGCGTTGCCAGACCTTTCCCCTGATATTCCGGGGAGATAATTATCTGAAATTCTGCGCGGCGATGAACATGGTTAATTTCCACCAGCTCCACCAGACCGGCTTTTTCGCCGTCACATTCCACCACAAAGCGCCGTTCGCTCTGATCGTGAATATGCTTATCGTACAGATCAGAGAGTTCAACAAAGGCTTCGTAGGGTTCCTCGAACCAGTAACGCATCACACTGGCGTTATTGTCGAGTTGATGTACATAGCGTAAATCTTCACGCTCCAGCGGGCGTAGCTTAACACTGTGGGCGCTTGGCATAACGTGTCCTTACATTCCTTAAATCAATAACAGGTTAGGGGGTAATAACGCGGCCAGTTCGACGGTCCAGGCAGCGCAAAGTATTTGGCTCCCAGTAGGCATTGATATTGGCGCTTTGCTCACATTTATCGCGGTTATCAAAAGCGGCGTCGGCTTTATCCCACTCTTTTTCAGTGCGTTTATTCACTTTCTGGCGCAGATTGCGCGTGTCATTCCATTGCTCTTTTTCCATAGCGGCGTGCTGGCGGCTTTGTGCACTGTCGCCAGACTCAATCACCAGTTTGTTAGTTTCGGCATGGGCCGTTGTGCTCAATGCCAGTGCGCAAGGCAGCAGAAAAGCGAGCAGGCCAATTCGTTTGCTGAGAGTAATTTTCATAATTCATTCCCTGTATGAATGATTAAAGGTGATTCTACACCATCCACTGCGAACGCAAAACGTACCAGGAGGATGTTTATATTGATGATATTATGTCGTCCTATAACTATACATGATGTCAATGAGTGACAAAGATGATTAAAACAACGTTACTATTTTTTGCTACTGCGCTGTGTGAAATTATTGGATGCTTTCTGCCCAGGTTGTGGTTAAAACGAAACGCCAGTATCTGGCTGTTGCTTCCGGCGGGGATTTCTCTGGCACTGTTTGTCTGGTTGTTAACGTTGCATCCTGCGGCGAGTGGGCGTGTTTACGCGGCTTATGGTGGCGTTTATGTCTGCACGGCGTTGATTTGGCTGCGCGTTGTGGATGGCGTGAAGTTAAGTCTTTATGACTGGACGGGGGCGTTGATTGCGCTTTGCGGCATGTTGATCATTGTTGCGGGCTGGGGGCGCGCGTAAGGACATAAATCCATTTTATCAATAAGATACAAGGAAGTGTCAGCTGACAAAAGGTATTCTATTTCATCTTTTGTCAACCATTCACGGCGCAAATATACGCCTTTTTTTGTGATCACTCCGGCCTTTTTCGATCTTCATACTTGTATGGTAGTAGCTCAGTTGCGTAGATTTCATGCATCACGACAAGCGATGCAAGGAATCGAACATGAAGATCGTAAAGGCTGAAGTTTTTGTTACCTGTCCGGGGCGTAATTTCGTCACATTAAAAATCACCACTGAGGACGGTATTACGGGCCTTGGGGATGCCACCCTCAATGGACGTGAGCTTTCCGTGGCCTCTTATTTGCAGGATCACCTTTGTCCGCAGCTTATTGGTCGCGATGCACAGCGTATCGAAGATATCTGGCAGTTTTTCTATAAAGGTGCGTACTGGCGTCGCGGTCCGGTGACGATGTCAGCCATTTCAGCTGTTGATATGGCACTGTGGGACATTAAAGCCAAAGCTGCCAACATGCCGCTTTACCAGTTACTCGGCGGCGCGTCTCGAGAAGGGGTGATGGTTTATTGCCATACCACCGGTCACAGTATTGATGAAGCTCTGGATGATTATGCCCGTCATCAGGAGCTGGGATTCAAAGCCATCCGCGTGCAGTGCGGAATCCCTGGTATGAAAACCACCTACGGCATGTCGAAAGGCAAAGGTCTGGCTTATGAACCCGCAACCAAAGGACAGTGGCCGGAAGAGCAGCTGTGGTCGACGGAGAAATACCTCGATTTCATGCCGAAATTGTTTGACGCGGTACGTAACAAGTTTGGTTTTAATGAACATTTGCTGCATGACATGCACCATCGCTTAACGCCTATTGAAGCGGCGCGCTTTGGTAAAAGCATTGAAGATTATCGCATGTTCTGGATGGAAGACCCGACGCCTGCGGAAAACCAGGAATGCTTCCGCCTGATTCGCCAACACACCGTCACGCCAATTGCAGTGGGTGAAGTCTTCAACAGCATCTGGGACTGCAAACAGCTGATTGAAGAACAACTTATCGACTATATCCGCACCACGCTGACTCACGCGGGGGGGATTACCGGTATGCGCCGGATTGCCGATTTTGCTTCGTTGTATCAGGTACGTACTGGCTCACACGGTCCTTCCGATTTGTCACCAGTCTGCATGGCTGCGGCGCTGCACTTTGATCTGTGGGTCCCCAATTTCGGTGTCCAGGAATACATGGGCTATTCCGAACAAATGCTCGAAGTCTTCCCGCACAACTGGATTTTCGATAACGGCTATATGCATCCGGGCGATAAACCAGGTCTTGGCATCGAGTTTGATGAAAAACTGGCAGCGAAATATCCCTATGAACCTGCATATCTGCCAGTCGCACGTCTGGAAGATGGCACGCTGTGGAACTGGTAAGGAGTAAGATAATGAAAAGCATTTTAATTGAAAAACCGAATCAACTGGCAATTATCGAACGCGAAATACCCACCCCGTCAGCGGGTGAAGTACGAGTAAAAGTGAAACTTGCCGGAATTTGTGGTTCAGATAGCCATATTTATCGTGGGCATAATCCTTTTGCGAAATATCCGCGCGTCATTGGACATGAATTCTTTGGCGTCATTGATGCAGTGGGTGAAGGCGTGGAAAGCGACAGAGTCGGTGAACGCGTTGCTGTCGATCCGGTGGTCAGCTGTGGGCATTGCTATCCGTGCTCTATAGGTAAGCCGAACGTTTGTACGACACTGGCTGTATTAGGTGTGCACGCTGACGGTGGTTTCAGTGAATATGCCGTGGTGCCGGCAAAAAATGCGTGGAAAATTCCTGAAGCAGTGGCCGATCAATATGCGGTGATGATCGAACCTTTTACCATTGCGGCTAACGTTACCGGTCATGGTCAACCGACTGAAAATGATACCGTTCTGGTTTACGGTGCAGGTCCAATCGGCCTGACGATCGTTCAGGTATTAAAAGGCGTCTATAACGTTAAGAATGTGATTGTTGCCGATCGCATTGATGAACGACTGGAAAAAGCGAAAGAGAGCGGGGCAGACTGGGCGATTAATAACAGCCAGACACCGCTTGGCGAGATTTTCGCTGAAAAAGGCATAAAACCGACATTAATTATCGATGCGGCTTGTCATCCTTCAATCCTGAAAGAAGCCGTAACGCTGGCTTCTCCAGCGGCACGTATTGTATTGATGGGCTTCTCCAGTGAACCGTCTGAAGTGATTCAGCAAGGAATTACCGGAAAAGAACTCTCTATTTTCTCTTCACGCTTAAATGCAAATAAATTCCCGGTCGTTATCGACTGGTTAAGTAAAGGGTTAATTAAACCAGAAAAACTAATTACCCATACGTTTGATTTCCAGCATGTTGCTGATGCCATTAGTTTATTTGAACAGGATCAAAAGCATTGCTGCAAAGTCTTACTCACTTTTTCTGAATAATACCAATAACGGCGAGTAAGTAGTACGCATCTTACCTCTTTTTTAGAGATAACCATTATGACAATAGAAAAACACGAAAGAAGCACTAAGGATTTGGTGAAAGCAGCAGTATCGGGATGGCTGGGCACTGCGCTTGAATTCATGGATTTCAAGAGTCATACGTGTCAACTATTTGATAAATATTAAATTAATTTTTCATTGCTTCGTTATGGGGCATGGTTGGGGCAAACTCGCTTAACTGTGTATTTAACAAAGCTACCTGTGCATTATTGTTTTCAGACATCCATTTTCCGTATACCTGAAATACCATTTGCGCATCTGCATGGCCCATCTGGTTTGCTATAAATGCCGGGTTAGCACCAGCTGTCAGCGACCAGCAGGCATAAGTATGTCTCGACTGATATGATTTTCGATGGCGGAGTCCGGCACGTTTTATCGCTGCGTCCCACATCTGCCTTATTGAGTCAACGGTAAAATGGTCACCATAATTTTTTACTCTCGCTGACACTTCAGGTTGAAAAACAAAGGTGCATTTATGTTTTTCTGTTCTGCCATACTCTCTGAGGTGAACATCAATGATATGCTCTTTGCTCAGTCTCGTTAATGTCATCTGACTCCGGAGAGCGTCGATTGCTGGCTTAATAAGATGAATGACCCGATTGGTTCCCGCCTGTGTTTTTGGTACCGTGAAACGGTCTTTTGCTAAATTTCTCCTGATCATCATTGTTCCATTTTTCAGATCTATGTCCTCCCATCCAAGTGCACACAGCTCACCAGGGCGAACGCCAGTATAAACAGAAACACACCATAAATTTTTGGCTTGCTGATTTCTGCACGCATCGATAAGACGGATGAATTCCTCCCGCGAAAGAGGATCCGGAATGGTTCTTGATTCCTTTAATGGCGAGATCCCCTTAAACGGGTTATCTACCAGGTAACCGTTATCAACACCAAACTGGAACACGGCGTTAAGATTTGTCATGTAATTATTTACAGTTACAGCCGATCTCCCTGGTTGTGTAACAATATAGTTACTTTTGGGGATCTGGTATCCAGTCAGTAGCTCTTTACGAACCTCCAGTAATTTTTCTTTATTAATCGATGAGGCAAGATTTTTTTCACCGATTATGCTCAGGATATTTTTGATGACGGCACGGTATGTGTTGAGTGATGTTTTTGCGACTTCAGTTTCTTTCAGTGCCAGAAATTTTTCAGCCAGTTCTTTTATGGTTAAATCTTGTCGGGCCTCACCAAATTTTTCCAGATTGCGTGAGGAGGGAAACTGTTTTGCATAGTCGAAAACACCAGTTTTTATTGCGTAACAAACAGAGGCGCGTAGCTCACCTGCAACGCGCCTGTTTTTTGCTGTGTCAGGAACCCCCAGGTTTTCCCTGACTCTTACGCCTTTATAAACAAACCAGATACGTAATTTCCCTCCATGGTTTTCCACGCCTGTCGGATATTTCATTTCAACTTCTCTCATTAGTTAGTGTGGCTTTTAGTCAAGTAAGATGACGTCTTGGTCTTGCTGATGCCTGGCGCTCAATCCAGCGATCAATTTCTTCCAGGTTGTAAAAGCATGGACTGTTATCCCATGGCATACCGTCATGAGCGACATGCTTATATTCCCTTCCTTCCATAAACGATTTTTCCCGGGCCTTTTTTAAGGTACCTTTTTTTATTCCTTTCAGCGCAATTAACTGCTCTTCGGATACCCATTTGCCGGGAGAGACAATCATGATTACTTCGCTCATCGATTTCTTTATCTCTTACATTAGACGAGCGCCGGTTGCAGAATACCAGTCACAACCGGCGACAGTTGAACATTAAGAATCAGCCTGACTCGGGATCAGTTTTTGCCAGATAACTGAAACGTATTTTGCCTGGTAACGGGCGTCATCAAGTGCA
>NZ_PTRX01000035.1:0-46100 GCF_002966045.1 Escherichia sp. MOD1-EC5189
GCCCTTATGCAGGTGTTCACAACTACCTGAAAGAGCTGCATATGGAACAGCCGGGCGACTACTGCATTACTTATAACGGCGCGTTGGTACAGAAGGCCGCCGATGGTAGCACCGTGGCGCAAACCGCTCTGAGCTATGAAGACTACCGTTTCCTGGAAAAACTCTCTCGCGAAGTCGGTTCTCATTTCCACGCCCTGGACCGCACCACGCTGTACACCGCCAACCGTGATATCAGCTACTACACGGTGCATGAATCTTTCGTTGCCACTATTCCGCTGGTGTTCTGCGAAGCGGAGAAAATGGACCCCAATACTCAGTTCCTGAAAGTGATGATGATTGATGAACCCGCCATCCTCGACCAGGCCATTGCGCGTATTCCGCAGGAAGTGAAAGAAAAATACACTGTGCTGAAAAGTGCGCCGTACTTCCTCGAAATCCTCGATAAACGCGTTAACAAAGGTACGGGTGTGAAATCACTGGCCGACGTGTTAGGCATTAAGCCGGAAGAAGTCATGGCGATTGGCGATCAGGAAAACGACATCGCAATGATTGAGTATGCAGGTGTTGGTGTGGCAATGGATAACGCTATTCCTTCGGTGAAAGAAGTGGCGAACTTTGTCACCAAATCCAACCTGGAAGATGGCGTGGCGTTTGCTATTGAGAAGTATGTGCTGAATTAATCAGTGGGCGGGCAAACTGCATAAATGCGTTTGCCCGCAGCGATTAACAATTTCTGGTCGTGCATAAAATCAGGAACTGGAGTGGTGACGTTACTATATCCAGCGTAAGAGTGACTGGTAGCAGCGCATTAGCGAGGCCGCGCGGAACGCCATCAGTTGCTTTGTACTTATAAAATCCCACCGTAAAGGGTTGATGGAAAACCATCACGTTTGAGTAATCCGCTTTTTTATTTTTCTGGTGGATAGAGCCTTTCAGGCCGTCAAGTGCCCAGGTACAACGCTGGGTATTACAAATAAAACCATATTGTGTCGCCAGTGCTTTATCTTCCTCATTATCCCAGTCGTAATAGAGCGTTATTGAACCAGAAAAATTAGTATCACTGCTGCTTAGAATAAATTTCGCGTTATCGGAAACGGTGATTCTTTCGCCATGAATTGCCGGATCGTTCAGCATTTTAACCACCTCGCCGCCGCCCGTGGTCAACAGATAGTCCAACGATTCACCAACAAAAACATAGCCTTTCGTACCGTTACTATCCTCTGCCAGCGATAACCCCTTAATCGAGTCTGACCGCCATTGCTCGGCATGTGGAGGACTTGCGGTATTGGAAACCAACCCCCAAGTGAGACAACCGGTCAACGCAAATGCCAAAGAACACAAACCGGCAGCCTTAAAAAATCCCTTAAAATTCAACTTCATGACTAATCCTTTAAACGAGTAGCTAAGCCGTTGAAAGCATACTCTTCTTTCCCTCCTGTTTTGCGCCTGATATCCCTTTTCAGATTTCTGCCCGACGCATGTCATTTTTTTATGCATTGTTCTTTTTGTGATCTAAATTGTAGTACAACAATATAACTTTGTACTACATTACGCATACAGCAAACGCGAACGTCATCACGCTGGTACTACAAAATTGCCGCGTTATGCATCGATCGGGGTAAAGTAGAGAAGTACATACAGAGCACAAGGACTCTCCATGACTCTCAATAAAACCGATCGCATCGTCATTACGCTGGGCAAACAGATCGTTCACGGCAAATACGTGCCAGGCTCGCCGCTTCCGGCCGAGGCGGAACTTTGTGAGGAGTTTGCAACCTCGCGCAACATCATCCGTGAGGTGTTTCGTTCGCTGATGGCGAAGCGGCTGATTGAAATGAAACGTTATCGCGGGGCGTTTGTGGCACCGCGTAATCAGTGGAATTACCTCGATACTGACGTGCTGCAATGGGTGCTGGAAAACGACTACGACCCACGGCTTATCAGTGCAATGAGCGAAGTGCGAAATCTGGTGGAACCGGCGATTGCCCGTTGGGCGGCAGAGCGCGCGACTTCCAGCGATCTGGCGCAGATTGAATCAGCGCTGAACGAGATGATCGCCAACAATCAGGACCGCGAAGCGTTTAACGAAGCGGATATTCGCTATCACGAGGCGGTACTGCAATCAGTGCATAACCCGGTGTTACAGCAACTTAGCATTGCGATTAGTTCATTACAGCGGGCGGTTTTTGAACGAACCTGGATGGGCGATGAGGCCAACATGCCGCAAACGCTCCAGGAACATAAGGCGCTGTTTGATGCGATACGGCATCAGGACGGCGATGCGGCAGAGCAGGCGGCGCTTACCATGATCGCCAGCTCGACACGAAGGTTAAAGGAAATCACATGACAGCTCGCTACATCGCAATTGACTGGGGATCGACCAATCTGCGCGCCTGGCTTTATCAGGGCGACCACTGCCTGGACAGCAGGCAATCAGAAGCAGGCGTCACGCGTCTGAACGGAAAATCTCCGGCTGCGGTGCTAGCGGAAGTGACGACCGACTGGCGTGAAGAGAATACGCCAGTGGTGATGGCAGGAATGGTCGGCAGCAATGTCGGCTGGAAAGTTGCACCGTATTTATCTGTTCCTGCCCGTTTTTCATCTATTGGCGAACAATTAACGTCTGTTGGCGACAATATCTGGATTATTCCCGGATTATGCGTTTCTCATGATGATAACCACAATGTGATGCGCGGCGAAGAAACACAATTGATCGGAGCGCGTGCTTTGGCTCCTTCCTCTCTTTATGTCATGCCCGGTACGCATTGCAAATGGGTGCAGGCCGATAGCCAGCAAATCAACGATTTTCGCACCGTAATGACCGGTGAGTTACATCATTTACTGTTAAATCACTCATTGATTGGCGCAGGTTTACCGCAGCAGGAAAACTCTGCCGATGCCTTCGCGGCTGGCCTTGAGCGCGGCCTTAATGCGCCCGCAATATTGCCGCAGCTTTTTGAAGTTCGTGCTTCGCATGTGCTGGGAACACTTCCCCGTGAACAGGTCAGCGAATTTCTCTCTGGATTGTTGATTGGCGCAGAGGTCGCCAGTATGCGCGACTACGTGGCCCATCAACACGTCATCACCCTTGTCGCCGGAACATCGCTGACTGCACGCTACCAGCAAGCCTTTCAGGCGATGGGTTGCGACGTGACGGCGGTGGCGGGCGACACGGCATTTCAGGCTGGTATAAGGAGCATCGCTCATGCAGTGGCAAACTAAACTCCCGCTGATCGCCATTTTGCGCGGCATTACGCCCGACGAGGCGCTGGCGCATGTTGGCGCGGTGATTGACGCTGGGTTCGATGCGGTAGAAATCCCGCTGAACTCTCCACTATGGGAACAAAGCATTCCCGCCATCGTTGATGCGTATGGCGACAAAGCGTTGATTGGCGCAGGTACGGTACTGAAACCTGAACAGGTCGATGCGCTCGCCAGGATGGGCTGTCAGCTCATCGTTACGCCCAATACCCATAGTGAAGTGATCCGCCGCGCGGTGGGCTATGGCATGACCGTTTGCCCCGGCTGCGCGACGGCGACAGAAGCCTTTACCGCGATCGACGCGGGCGCGCAGGCGCTGAAAATATTCCCGTCATCGGCTTTTGGGCCGCAATACATCAAAGCGTTAAAAGCGGTATTACCGCAGGACATCCCGGTCTTTGCCGTAGGCGGTGTGACGCCAGAAAACCTGGCGCAGTGGATAGACGCAGGTTGTGCAGGGGCGGGCTTAGGCAGCGATCTCTATCGCGCCGGGCAATCAGTAGAACGCACCGCGCAGCAGGCTGCAGCATTTGTTAAGGCGTATCGAGAGGCAGTGCAATGAAAATCACCAACATTACTACGTATCGTTTACCTCCCCGCTGGATGTTCCTGAAAATTGAAACTGATGAAGGCGTGGTCGGTTGGGGCGAGCCCGTGATCGAAGGCCGCGCTCGCACGGTGGAAGCGGCAGTTCACGAGCTGGGTGACTATTTGATTGGTCAGGATCCATCGCGCATCAATGACTTATGGCAAGTGATGTATCGCGCCGGATTTTATCGTGGCGGTCCGATTCTGATGAGCGCCATCGCCGGGATCGACCAGGCGTTATGGGATATCAAAGGTAAAGTGCTGAATGCGCCGGTCTGGCAACTGATGGGTGGCCTGGTTCGCGACAAAATTAAAGCCTACAGTTGGGTCGGCGGCGATCGTCCGGCGGATGTTATCGACGGCATTAAAACGCTACGCGAAATCGGCTTCGATACCTTCAAACTGAACGGTTGTGAAGAACTGGGATTGATTGATAACTCCCGCGCGGTAGATGCGGCGGTCAACACCGTGGCACAAATTCGTGAAGCTTTTGGCAATCAGATTGAGTTTGGTCTTGATTTCCACGGTCGCGTCAGCGCGCCGATGGCGAAAGTGCTGATTAAAGAACTGGAACCGTATCGCCCTCTGTTTATTGAAGAACCGGTGCTGGCGGAACAAGCCGAATACTACCCGAAACTGGCGGCACAAACGCATATTCCATTGGCGGCGGGTGAGCGCATGTTCTCACGCTTCGATTTTAAACGCGTGCTGGAAGCTGGCGGTATTTCGATTCTGCAACCGGATCTCTCCCACGCAGGCGGTATTACCGAATGCTACAAAATTGCCGGAATGGCGGAAGCCTATGACGTGACCCTTGCGCCGCACTGTCCGCTCGGCCCGATTGCACTGGCGGCTTGCCTGCATATCGACTTTGTTTCCTATAACGCGGTACTTCAGGAACAAAGTATGGGCATTCATTACAACAAAGGCGCGGAGTTACTCGACTTTGTGAAAAATAAAGAAGACTTCAGCATGGTCGGCGGCTTCTTTAAACCATTAACGAAACCGGGCTTAGGCGTGGAAATCGACGAAGCCAAAGTCATTGAGTTCAGTAAAAATGCCCCGGACTGGCGTAATCCGCTCTGGCGTCATGAAGATAACAGCGTAGCAGAGTGGTAATTCCTGCCACGTAAGCCCCTCATCGGGCACTAAAACAGCAATACAAAAATATAACCCTCTGTACATTACAGGGCATGGTGAGCGGCTTCGCTATGCCCAAAATCTGGAGAAAGCTCGCTATGGATATTCCCGTTAATGCAGCAAAACCGGGGCGTCGGCGTTATCTGACGCTGGTGATGATCTTTATTACGGTGGTCATTTGTTATGTTGACCGCGCTAACCTGGCCGTGGCTTCCGCCCATATTCAGGAAGAGTTCGGCATTACCAAAGCGGAAATGGGCTATGTATTTTCGGCCTTCGCCTGGCTATATACCTTATGCCAGATCCCCGGCGGTTGGTTTTTAGATCGCGTAGGTTCTCGCGTGACTTATTTTATTGCGATATTTGGCTGGTCAGTGGCGACGTTATTCCAGGGCTTTGCCACGGGCTTAATGTCATTAATTGGTCTGCGCGCGATAACCGGTATTTTCGAAGCGCCCGCGTTCCCGACCAATAACCGGATGGTGACCAGCTGGTTCCCGGAACATGAACGCGCTTCCGCCGTGGGTTTTTATACGTCTGGTCAGTTTGTCGGTCTGGCGTTTCTGACTCCGCTGCTGATCTGGATTCAGGAAATGTTGAGCTGGCACTGGGTGTTCATTGTCACCGGCGGTATCGGCATTATCTGGTCGCTGATTTGGTTTAAGGTTTATCAGCCGCCGCGCCTGACCAAAGGCATTAGCAAAGCTGAACTGGATTACATTCGTGACGGCGGCGGTCTGGTGGATGGCGATGCGCCAGTGAAAAAAGAGTCGCGTCAGCCGCTAACAGCCAAAGACTGGAAACTGGTGTTCCATCGTAAACTGATCGGCGTCTATCTTGGGCAATTTGCGGTGGCTTCTACACTGTGGTTCTTCTTAACCTGGTTCCCGAACTATTTAACCCAGGAAAAAGGAATCACAGCGCTGAAAGCGGGCTTTATGACCACGGTGCCATTCCTTGCGGCGTTTGTTGGCGTCCTGCTCTCAGGCTGGGTCGCGGATCTGCTGGTACGTAAGGGCTTTTCACTGGGCTTTGCGCGTAAAACGCCGATTATCTGCGGTTTGCTGATCTCCACCTGCATTATGGGCGCTAACTACACCAACGATCCGATGATGATTATGTGCCTGATGGCGCTGGCATTCTTCGGCAACGGTTTTGCTTCGATTACCTGGTCGTTAGTCTCTTCTCTGGCACCGATGCGGCTGATTGGTTTAACCGGCGGCGTGTTTAACTTCGCCGGTGGTCTGGGCGGCATCACCGTTCCGCTGGTGGTGGGGTACCTGGCGCAGGGTTACGGTTTCGCGCCTGCACTGGTTTATATCTCCGCCGTCGCGTTGATTGGCGCGCTCTCTTACATCCTGCTGGTGGGCGATGTGAAGCGCGTTGGATAATCTTTAAACTGTGGAATATGCGCCACACCACTGCGCATAATCCATTTTCTTAAAGCCGGTGCGGTCAGGCATCGGCTTTTTACTATTTTGCCGAAGAGTTTTAAACGCAGTTTGCGGGTGGCGCGCCAGTAGGCGGCGTTGCTCTTCTCCGGTTGCTTGAGTAACACCGAACGCAGAATCTCTGCGCTATCCAGCGCATAGCTAATCCCCTCCAGTGAGCTGGCGCTGATAAATCCCGCCGCTTCACCAATCAGAAAGGCATTGTCCTTACCGCAGACAAAATCCTGCCAGCGTGAGGGAAACAACACGGTACATTTCTCACTTTTCACCGCTTTGCCAAACTGGAACTGAAAGGCGCTCATTTTCTCTTTCAGCGTCGTGAAACGCGTCTGACCGTCTTTCATTGGATAGGCACCGCCAAAGATAAAATAACCGTCTTTGCTGATACTCCATGAGTAACAGTCAGTTATCGCATTATCAAAGATGCAGGAGTAGAACGGCACCGGATGTTTCTCTGCGAACCACTGCTGGATAGCGACATATTTACGAATTTGATGGTTCGGGTAGAGATGTCGCCGCACCATCGAGTTGGCACCATCGGCACCGACCAGATAGCGGGCGGTAATATGCTGCTCCCAACCGTCTGCACGAAAAATGACATGCCATTTATCATCCTCGCGCCAGATTTTCCGGCACAGGCTATCGTGGTAAACCTCAACGCTGGCGGGGATCAGCGATTTCATCCATAAGTCGAAAGCATGGCGATTAATATTGATATAGCTTCGCTGGTAGTTACGCGTGAGCGATGCGGCTACGTCGACGGTTTTGACGCTGAAAATCTGCGGATTGGCGATCACATCGACAGGAAGCGTCAGTCCATCGCGAATAAAAGATCGCTGAGCGTCCGGTGCCAGCAGACCGCCACAAGGCTTGCTGAAACCTTCAGTACCATGCTGGTGCTTTTTATCCAGCGCGATCACCTGCATTTTGCTGGCTAACTTTCGCGCCAACGCTGAACCTGCCGGGCCGAGGCCAATAATCGCCACGTCGAAATGTTCCATCTTTTCACTCACATTCATCACGATGGCAAAAGACTATTGTCTGAAAGTGAAGTCCTTGTGAAGTATGATGGCGGGAACCGTTTTGTATCAGGACCGCGCCATGAAACAGATAACCTTTGCTCCCCGTAATCACCTGCTCACCAATACCAACACCTGGACGCCCGACAGCCAGTGGCTGGTATTTGACGTGCGTCCTTCTGGGGCGTCGTTTACCGGTGAGACCATTGAGCGCGTGAATATTCATACCGGTGAGGTCGAGGTTATCTACCGTGCGTCACAGGGCGCACACGTCGGCGTGGTGACCGTTCATCCGAAGTCAGAGAAATATGTCTTTATTCACGGCCCTGAAAATCCTGATGAAACATGGCATTACGACTTCCATCATCGACGCGGCGTGATTGCTGAAAGCGGCAAGGTGAGCAATCTCGATGCAATGGATATTACCGCGCCGTATACGCCAGGAGCGCTGCGTGGCGGCAGCCATGTACATGTCTTTAGCCCGAACGGTGAAATGGTGAGCTTTACCTATAACGACCATGTAATGCATGAACGCGATCCGGCGCTGGATTTGCGAAATGTCGGTGTTGCTGCACCGTTTGGCCCGGTCAACGTACAAAAGCAGCATCCGCGTGAATACAGCGGCAGCCACTGGTGCGTGTTGGTGAGTAACACCACGCCCACGCCGCAGCCTGGCAGTGATGAAATCAATCGTGCTTATGAAGAAGGATGGGTAGGAAACCACGCGCTGGCGTTTATTGGCGACACATTTTCGCCAAAGGGCGAGAAAGTGCCGGAGCTGTTTATCGTTGAGTTACCGCAAGATGAAGCTGGCTGGAAAGCAGCAGGTGATGCGCCGTTAAGTGGAACGGAAACAACCCTGCCCGCGCCACCGCGTGGCGTCGTGCAGCGACGTTTAACCTTTACCCACCATCGGGCTTATCCGGGATTAGTCAACGTCCCGCGCCACTGGGTGCGCTGTAATCCGCAGGGTACGCAAATCGCGTTTTTAATGCGTGATGATAACGGCATTGTGCAACTGTGGCTTATCTCGCCACAGGGCGGCGAGCCGCGCCAGTTAACCCATAACAAAACGGATATTCAGTCTGCATTTAACTGGCATCCGTCAGGAGAATGGTTGGGCTTTGTGCTGGATAATCGAATTGCTTGCGCCCATGCGCAAAGCGGCGAGGTTGAGTATTTAACCGAAAACCACGCCAATCCACCTTCTGCGGACGCCGTGGTCTTCTCGCCGGATGGTCGATGGCTGGCGTGGATGGAAGGCGGCCAGCTGTGGATCACCGAAACTGATCGCTAAATCAGTTATCAGGCATTCTGGCGGGTGGAATAACCGCATTGGTGGCTTGCGCGTTGGCTTCGCTTTTTTCAACGCGTGAGCGCACCGAGCTGTCTTTGCGGAATACATCCCACGGCAGTAAAAGCGTATCCATCACAGCGGTAAACGGCATATCGAGGATCGCCAACGACTTAGTGCCCCAGTTGGTTTCATCGTCGCCAATCATGGTGGCGCTGGCGCGGGTGCCGGGATACGTTCCTTCTTTTCCCCCGGTATGGGACATCACGCTGGAGCATCCTCCGAGTAATGTCATTCCGCTGCATATCATGAACGCTAACAACACATTTCTTATCATAATAAATTCATCTGTTGATCGTGGGTGTTGGCCTGATGAGTTATAGCGATCCCTTGCTGAAAATAACATCATCATTACGTCGCACTGTGGCGGCTATCGCACTTTAACGTTTCGTGCTGCCCCCTCAGTCTATGCAATAGACCATAAACTGCAAAAAAAAGTCCGCTGATAAGGCTTGAAAAGTTCATTTCCAGACCCATTTTTACATCGTAGCCGATGAGGACGCGCCTGATGGGTGTTCTGGCTACCTGACCTGTCCATTGTGGAAGGTCTTACATTCTCGCTGATTTCAGGAGCTATTGATTATGCGTAACTTTGATTTATCCCCGCTTTACCGTTCTGCTATTGGATTTGACCGTTTGTTTAACCACTTAGAAAACAACCAGAGCCAGAGTAATGGCGGCTACCCTCCGTATAACGTTGAACTGGTGGACGAAAACCATTACCGCATTGCTATCGCTGTGGCTGGTTTTGCTGAGAGCGAACTGGAGATTACCGCCCAGGATAATCTGTTGGTGGTGAAAGGTGCTCATGCCGACGAACAAAAAGAGCGCACCTATCTGTACCAGGGCATCGCTGAACGCAACTTTGAACGCAAATTCCAGTTAGCTGAGAACATTCATGTTCGTGGTGCTAACCTGGTAAATGGTTTGCTGTATATCGATCTCGAACGTGTGATTCCGGAAGCGAAAAAACCGCGCCGTATCGAAATCAACTAATTCCCTAAGGCCGCCTGGCGCGGCCTGATATCTCCATGCTCGCCGTCAGGGAGCATATGCGAATCTTCGGATTTGCAGGTACTTACTCGCTTCTTAGAAGGAGAAATGACTATGCGTAACTTCGATTTATCCCCACTGATGCGTCAATGGATCGGTTTTGACAAACTGGCCAACGCACTGCAAAACGCCGGTGAAAGCCAGAGCTTCCCGCCGTACAACATTGAGAAAAGCGACGATAACCACTACCGCATTACCCTTGCGCTGGCAGGTTTTCGTCAGGAAGATTTAGATATTCAACTGGAAGGTACGCGCCTGAGCGTAAAAGGCACGCCGGAGCAGCCAAAAGAAGAGAAAAAATGGCTGCATCAAGGGCTTATGAATCAGCCATTTAGCCTGAGCTTTACGCTGGCTGAAAATATGGAAGTCTCTGGTGCAACCTTCGTAAACGGTTTACTGCATATTGATTTAATTCGTAATGAGCCTGAACCCATCGCAGCGCAGCGTATCGCTATCAGCGAACGTCCCGCGTTAAATAGCTAACTAGCTATTCTCTTTGCCCCACCATTCTGGTGGGGCTTTTTTTGTCTTTCTTACTCAACAAAGCGTTAAATTTCGCCTGTTTAAGATATTTCGGCACGTTCTTTCCCGTGATAATGTGCGCTATAAGGCAAATCTGCTTCACCGATTCAGCCATAATCCGTAGCAATTAAAATGTTATCTCAAGAGAAATGGACGATGAGTGATATAGCATTAACGGTCAGTATTCTGGCTTTGGTGGCAGTCGTCGGTTTGTTTATCGGCAACGTCAAATTTCGCGGCATAGGATTAGGTATTGGCGGCGTGCTGTTTGGTGGGATCATCGTCGGCCATTTTGTTTCTCAGGCGGGGATGACATTAAGTAGCGATATGCTGCATGTTATTCAGGAATTTGGCCTGATCCTGTTCGTTTATACCATCGGGATTCAGGTGGGGCCGGGCTTCTTTGCCTCATTGCGCGTCTCCGGATTACGCCTCAACCTGTTTGCTGTTCTGATCGTCATCATCGGTGGTCTGGTTACCGCCATCCTGCATAAACTGTTTGATATTCCACTGCCGGTCGTGCTGGGGATTTTCTCCGGTGCGGTAACCAATACGCCAGCACTGGGGGCGGGGCAGCAGATCTTGCGCGATCTGGGTACACCAATGGAAATGGTCGATCAGATGGGGATGAGCTATGCGATGGCGTATCCATTTGGCATTTGCGGGATCTTGTTCACCATGTGGATGTTGCGGGTTATTTTCCGCGTCAATGTCGAGACAGAAGCCCAGCAGCACGAGTCTTCACGCACCAATGGCGGCGCGCTGATCAGGACTATCAATATTCGCGTTGAGAACCCTAACCTGCATGATTTAGCCATTAAAGATGTACCGATTCTCAACGGGGACAAAATTATCTGTTCGCGTCTGAAACGAGAAGAAACCCTAAAAGTACCTTCGCCTGATACCATTATCCAACTGGGCGATTTGCTGCATCTGGTGGGGCAGCCAGCGGATTTACATAATGCGCAACTGGTGATTGGTCAGGAGGTCGATACCTCGCTGTCCACGAAAGGCACTGATTTACGCGTCGAGCGTGTGGTGGTCACCAATGAAAACGTGCTTGGTAAGCGTATTCGCGATCTGCACTTTAAAGAACGCTATGACGTTGTTATCTCGCGTCTGAACCGTGCCGGGGTCGAACTGGTCGCCAGTGGTGATATCAGCCTGCAGTTCGGCGATATCCTCAACCTGGTGGGGCGTCCGTCCGCAATTGATGCCGTTGCCAATGTGCTGGGGAATGCGCAGCAGAAACTGCAACAGGTTCAGATGCTGCCGGTGTTTATTGGTATCGGGCTTGGCGTATTGTTAGGTTCTATTCCCGTCTTTGTGCCGGGATTCCCGGCGGCGTTGAAACTGGGACTGGCGGGCGGTCCGCTGATTATGGCGTTGATCCTCGGGCGTATCGGCAGTATCGGTAAGCTGTACTGGTTTATGCCGCCAAGCGCCAACCTCGCGCTGCGGGAGCTGGGGATCGTACTGTTCCTCTCGGTAGTAGGTCTGAAATCCGGTGGGGATTTTGTCAATACACTGATCAATGGCGAAGGGCTAAGCTGGATTGGTTATGGTGCTCTCATCACCGCCGTTCCGCTGATTACGGTCGGCATTCTGGCGCGGATGTTAGCCAAAATGAATTACCTGACCATGTGCGGGATGCTGGCTGGCTCCATGACCGATCCTCCGGCGCTGGCATTTGCTAATAATCTTCATCCAACCAGCGGTGCGGCGGCACTCTCTTATGCCACTGTCTATCCGTTGGTGATGTTCCTGCGCATTATCACCCCCCAATTACTGGCGGTGCTCTTCTGGAGTATCGGTTAACTCTTTTCCGGGTGGAGTCGCCGTAAATGGTACTCCACCTGGTATTCACTGGCATTTCTGAACATCACTGAATAATTCAAAAACTCACCGCTCTCACTATAGGACAACGAGGTGATCCGCAGCAGTGGTGTGTGTTCCGCTACCTTCATTTGCCGCGCCAGCAGTCTATCGGCGAGAACCGGCGTCAGGCTTTCATAATTACCGCCAATAAGAATCCCGCACTCTTGTTCAATATATTCAAACTTCGACCCTTCCAGATGTTGCAGCGAAAGGTTGCGGAACAGTTTTACTGGCATATAGCTATCTTCCAGCATCAGCGGTTTCCCTTCCACAAAACGAACGCGACGGGAGAAGTAGATCTGCTCGTTGATTTGAATCCGTAATTGGCTGGCAATGGCCGGAGGCGCAGGCATGATTTCAAATATTAGCACCTGGCTGGTGACCGTTTTCCCCTGGCGTTTTAACACCTCCACCAGCCCGGTCAGGCTGGCAGTTTGATGCAGTACATCTTTGCGCACCAGATAGGTACCGCTGCCGTGGCGGCGGACCACCAACCCCCACGCCACCAGCAGGTCAATGGCTTTACGGATGGTCATCCGTGATACCGCAAATTCTTCCGCCAGCTTTTTTTCACCGGGAAGAAGACTGTTTAGCGTGAAATCCGCGGAGTTAAGTCGAATTCTTAACCGCTCCGCAATGCTTTTGTAGATCATCTCTAGATCTCTTTTTTGCCTGCAAGCCCGGGTAAAGCGCCCACAAATTTCGATTAATCCGTTGAAAAAGCATCTTTTTTTTAGTGATGTGTTCGATGCTGTGTACCCGTGTTCACAGATGTCTACTTTTTCGCGAAAACGTAGATCTCTACCGCTCAACGAAAAGCATGAAAGCGATCACGAATCCCACTGGGTCGTCATGTTCTGCCGATAGCATCTTCCTATCCTCGCTCCAGGCCTGCCGCATAACCAATCAGGCTTCCTACTTACAGAATTGAGAAAAGAGGATGTGGAAATGCTCAGTCAAATTCAACGCTTTGGCGGCGCGATGTTCACGCCAGTGCTGCTGTTTCCCTTCGCCGGGATTGTGGTGGGTCTTGCCATTTTGCTGCAAAACCCGATGTTTGTCGGGGAATCACTGACCGATCCGAACAGTTTATTCGCGCAAATCGTACACATCATTGAAGAGGGCGGTTGGACGGTATTCCGTAATATGCCGCTGATTTTTGCTGTCGGTTTACCCATTGGCCTTGCGAAGCAAGCGCAGGGGCGTGCTTGTCTGGCGGTGATGGTGAGTTTCCTGACCTGGAACTATTTCATCAACGCGATGGGAATGACCTGGGGAAGCTACTTCGGCGTCGATTTCACTCAGGACGCGGTGGCAGGTAGCGGGCTGACAATGATGGCCGGAATTAAAACCCTCGATACCAGCATTATCGGCGCGATTATCATTTCTGGCATTGTGACGGCGCTGCATAACCGTCTGTTCGATAAAAAACTGCCGGTTTTTCTCGGCATTTTTCAGGGGACATCTTATGTGGTGATTATCGCCTTCCTGGTGATGATCCCCTGCGCGTGGCTGACATTGCTCGGCTGGCCAAAAGTACAAATGGGGATTGAATCTCTGCAAGCGTTCCTGCGTTCGGCGGGTGCGCTTGGGGTCTGGGTTTACACCTTCCTCGAACGCATTCTGATCCCAACCGGTTTACACCACTTCATCTACGGACCGTTTATCTTTGGTCCGGCAGCTGTTGAGGGCGGCATTCAGATGTACTGGGCGCAGCATCTGCAAGAGTTCAGTTTGAGCGCCGAGCCGCTGAAATCGTTGTTCCCGGAAGGCGGTTTTGCCCTGCACGGTAACTCAAAAATCTTTGGTGCCGTGGGCATTTCTTTAGCGATGTACTTCACTGCTGCACCGGAAAATCGGGTAAAAGTGGCGGGCTTGCTGATCCCCGCAACCTTAACCGCCGTGCTGGTGGGAATTACCGAACCGCTGGAATTTACCTTCCTGTTCATTTCACCGTTGCTGTTTGCGGTACATGCCGTGCTGGCAGCTTCAATGTCGACTGTGATGTATCTCTTTGGTGTGGTGGGCAACATGGGCGGTGGTCTGATAGACCAGGTTTTACCGCAAAACTGGATCCCGATGTTCAGCAACCACGCGGATATGATGCTGACCCAAATCGCCATTGGGTTGTGCTTTACCCTCTTGTACTTCGTTGTCTTCCGCACCCTGATTCTGCAATTCAACATGTGCACACCGGGGCGTGAAGATGCGGAGGTGAAGCTCTACTCGAAAGCCGAATACAAAGCCTCGCGAGGCCAAACTACCGCTGCAGAGCCCAAAAAAGAGCTGGAGCAGGCTGCCGGCATCCTGCAAGCCCTGGGCGGGGTGGGCAATATCTCCAGCATCAACAATTGCGCGACGCGTCTACGTATTGCACTGCATGACATGTCACAAACGCTGGATGACGAAGTCTTTAAAAAGCTGGGAGCGCATGGCGTCTTCCGTAGTGGTGATGCCATTCAGGTGATCATTGGTTTGCATGTTTCCCAGCTGCGTGAACAGCTCGATAGCTTAATTAATTCTCATCAATTAGCAGAAAAAGTTGCCATTACGGAGGCAGTATAATGACCAAATTCTCAGTGGTTGTCGCAGGCGGTGGAAGCACCTTTACGCCAGGCATCGTGTTGATGTTATTGGCGAATCAGGATCGTTTCCCGCTTCGCGCACTGAAATTTTATGATAACGATGGCGCACGGCAGGAAGTGATTGCCGAAGCCTGTAAAGTTATTCTTAAAGAGAAAGCGCCGGACATTGAGTTTAGCTACACCACCGATCCTGAAGTGGCGTTCAGCGACGTTGATTTTGTCATGGCGCACATTCGTGTCGGCAAATATCCGATGCGCGAACTGGATGAAAA
Organism: Escherichia sp. MOD1-EC5189; assembly: GCF_002966045.1. Taxonomy (NCBI): domain Bacteria; kingdom Pseudomonadati; phylum Pseudomonadota; class Gammaproteobacteria; order Enterobacterales; family Enterobacteriaceae; genus Escherichia; species Escherichia sp. MOD1-EC5189. The sequence goes on from NZ_PTRX01000035.1 coordinate 15,124, forward strand.
AATACCGCTGCGCCACGGCGTTGTCGGTCAGGAAACTTGCGGACCCGGCGGAATAGCGTACGGCATGCGGTCTATCGGTGGCGTCCTGGAACTGGTGGATTATATGGAAAAATATTCACCAAATGCCTGGATGCTCAACTACTCCAACCCGGCAGCAATTGTGGCAGAAGCCACACGTCGTCTGCGTCCGAACGCGAAAATCCTCAACATCTGTGACATGCCAATCGGTATTGAAAGCCGGATGGCGCAAATTGTTGGGCTGCAAGATCGCAAACAGATGCGCGTGCGCTACTACGGCCTGAACCACTTTGGCTGGTGGACATCAATTGAAGATTTGCAAGGCAACGACCTGATGCCCCAGCTGCGGCAATATGTCTCAAAGCACGGTTATGTTCCACCGCAGCAAGATACGCATACCGAAGCGAGCTGGAACGACACCTATGCAAAAGCGCGGGATGTCCAGGCACTGGATCCGGATACATTACCAAACACCTATCTGAAATATTATCTCTTCCCGGATTATGTCGTTCAGCATTCCAACCCTGAACATACCCGCGCGAATGAGGTGATGGAACATCGCGAGAAACAGGTTTTCGATGCTTGCCGCGCCATTACGGCGGCAGGAAATTCGGCGGCGGGCAAGCTGGAAATTGACGAACATGCGTCATACATCGTCGATCTGGCAGCGGCAATCGCCTTTAACACTCAGGAGCGGATGTTGCTGATTGTGCCTAACAACGGGGCAATTCATAACTTTGATGATGAAGCGATGGTCGAGATCCCGTGTCTGGTCGGGCACAACGGACCAGAACCACTGGTGGTCGGCGATATCCCGCAGTTTCAGAAAGGGTTAATGAGTCAGCAAGTGGCGGTGGAAAAACTGGTCGTGGACGCCTGGGAACAGCGTTCATATCAGCACCTGTGGCAGGCGATTACGTTGTCGAAAACGGTACCGAGCGCCGCGGTCGCCAAAGCTATTCTGGATGAGTTGCTGGAGGCCAACAAAGCGTACTGGCCAGAGTTACGTTAATTGTGTGGACTGGCATCCGTTGGGTGCTGGTCCGTATTCTTCAGCACCGCTGACGGCGCATAACCAAATTTATGTTTAAAGGCTTTGCTGAAATGAAAGGAGTCGAAGAAGTTGAGCGTATCAGCGACTTCGCCAACCGAGTTCCCTTGTTGCTTTAATAGCGATAGCGCCAGATCCAGACGCGCATCGAGGTAATATTCTTTCGGCGTCTTGCCGGTATAGCGTAAAAACAGACGACGCAACCAGGCTTCGCTACAGGGGATCGTGGCAGCCATATCAGCTACGCTCCAGCGTTGTTGCAGACTGGCATGTAAAGTGGCAATTAGTTTTTCAATTTGCCGCCGTTGTGGATCTTTTTTACCGTCTGCGTACATAAGACAAATCCACTGATAAATAATTTTCGTCAGAAAAGCGACTGCCAGATTATTTTTTATTGCTTCTGGTGAAGTAATTAATTCAGCAACTTCGGTGAGTTCCTGATTATAAACTTCGCCATTATAAATAACGCTTTGCTGACCGACGGGAATATCCATCATACTGGTGGGGGTAAATTCCATCCAGTACTGTTCCCAGACTAAACCTTCACAGTGATAAGAGTGAATATCCATTGGCTTTAAAAATATAATACAGTTGCCATGCAGTGTTATTTGTTCACCATTCTTTAAAATAATTTTCCCACATCCTTGTACGGTATACACCGCAACCCATGAGTTGGCGATAAGCGGTTTCTTCTTGTCCCGCGGCCAGATCACCCGATAATGCTCGTCGGCGTAGGTATGCCAGAGCGAGATCAGAGAAATTCCGCTGGAGATCACATTTTCGTTAATCAATAAGGGAATATTGTACGGAGTTTCGTTTTTTACATCCGAACTTTGCAATTTTCCATTCATTTTAATATCCCTCCGGCGAATTATGCTCACAACCTGAACTTAACAGAAAACAATCCGTTCAGGGATACGACGTTTGTATTTTAAGAATCTGACTGCCTGACCCGACGCATTTTACCTCTCCCTATATTCATGCGTCCGGGACATAAACATAAATAAGGGCTATGAGATGAATTCGTTACAAATCTTGAGTTTTGTCGGTTTTACGCTGCTGGTGGCGGTCATCACCTGGTGGAAGGTCCGCAAAACAGATACCGGATCGCAACAAGGCTATTTTCTTGCCGGACGTTCACTAAAAGCGCCGGTTATTGCCGCTTCGTTAATGTTAACCAACCTTTCCACGGAACAACTGGTTGGACTTTCCGGGCAGGCCTACAAAAGTGGCATGTCGGTGATGGGCTGGGAAGTCACTTCTGCGGTGACGCTGATCTTCCTCGCGCTAATCTTTTTACCGCGCTATCTGAAGCGTGGCATTGCCACCATCCCCGATTTCCTGGAGGAACGTTATGATAAAACGACGCGTATTATCATCGACTTCTGCTTCCTCATTGCCACCGGTGTCTGCTTTCTGCCGATTGTTCTCTACTCCGGCGCGTTGGCGCTCAACAGCCTGTTTCACGTCGGGGAATCGTTACAAATTTCCCACGGCGCAGCGATCTGGCTACTGGTTATTTTGCTTGGCCTAGCGGGAATTTTGTATGCGGTGATCGGCGGACTGCGCGCAATGGCAGTGGCGGACTCCATCAACGGTATTGGGCTGGTTATTGGCGGGTTGATGGTGCCGATATTTGGCCTGATCGCGATGGGCAAGGGCAGCTTTATGCAGGGCATTGAGCAACTCACCACCGTTCACGCCGAGAAGTTAAACTCAGTCGGCGGCCCGACCGATCCCTTGCCGATTGGCGCGGCATTTACCGGTTTGATTCTGGTGAACACCTTTTACTGGTGTACAAATCAGGGCATCGTGCAACGCACGCTGGCGTCAAAAAGCCTGGCGGAAGGGCAAAAGGGGGCGCTGTTAACGGCGGTGCTGAAAATGCTCGACCCGCTGGTACTGGTGCTGCCAGGGTTGATTGCGTTTCATCTGTATCAGGATTTACCTAAAGCCGACATGGCCTACCCGACGCTGGTCAATAACGTTCTGCCAGTGCCACTGGTGGGTTTCTTCGGCGCGGTGTTATTTGGTGCGGTGATCAGTACCTTCAACGGCTTTCTGAATAGCGCCAGTACGTTATTCAGTATGGGTATTTACCGGCGCATCATTAACCAGAATGCCGAGCCGCAACAGCTGGTCACCGTTGGGCGCAAATTTGGTTTCTTTATCGCCATCGTTTCGGTGCTGGTCGCGCCGTGGATCGCCAACGCGCCGCAGGGGCTGTATAGCTGGATGAAACAGCTCAACGGTATTTACAACGTGCCGCTGGTTACCATCATCATTATGGGCTTTTTCTTCCCGCGCATTCCGGCGCTGGCGGCAAAAGTGGCGATGGGGATTGGCATAATCAGCTACATCACCATCAACTATCTGGTGAAGTTCGACTTCCATTTCCTCTATGTGCTGGCCTGTACGTTCTGTATCAACGTGGTAGTGATGCTGGTGATCGGTTTTATCAAACCGCGCGCCACGCCGTTCACCTTCAAAGATGCGTTTGCGGTGGACATGAAACCGTGGAAAAACGTCAAGATCGCGTCAATTGGTATCCTGTTCGCTATGATTGGCGTCTATGCCGGGCTGGCTGAATTCGGCGGCTACGGTACGCGCTGGTTAGCGATGATCAGTTATTTCATCGCTGCCGTAGTGATTGTCTACCTGATTTTTGACAGCTGGCGGCATCGTCACGACCCAGCCGTAACCTTTACTCCCGACGCGAAGGATAGCCTATGAAACGCCCCAATTTTCTGTTCATCATGACCGATACCCAGGCCACCAATATGGTCGGTTGCTATAGCGGTAAGCCGCTGAATACGCAAAATATTGATAGTCTGGCGGCGGAAAGTATTCGCTTTAATTCCGCCTATACCTGTTCACCGGTTTGTACACCAGCGCGCGCCGGGCTGTTTACCGGTATCTACGCTAACCAGTCCGGCCCGTGGACCAATAACGTCGCGCCGGGCAAAAACATCTCCACTATGGGACGCTACTTTAAGGATGCGGGCTATCACACCTGTTACATTGGCAAATGGCATCTCGACGGTCATGACTATTTCGGCACTGGCGAGTGTCCGCCGGAGTGGGACGCTGATTACTGGTTCGATGGGGCGAACTACCTTAGCGAACTGACGGAAAAAGAGATCAGCCTGTGGCGCAATGGCCTAAACAGTGTTGAGGATTTACAGGCGAACCAGATCGACGAAACCTTCACCTGGGCGCACCGCATCAGCAATCGGGCGGTAGATTTTCTGCAACAGCCCGCGCGCGCCGAGGAACCCTTCCTGATGGTGGTTTCGTATGATGAGCCGCATCACCCGTTCACCTGTCCGGTGGAGTATTTAGAGAAATACGCTGATTTTTACTACGAACTTGGCGAGAAATCACAGGATGACCTGGCGAACAAACCGGAACATCACCGCTTATGGGCGCAGGCAATGCCATCGCCAGTCGGTGATGACGGGCTTTATCACCATCCGCTCTATTTTGCCTGCAATGACTTTGTTGATGACCAAATCGGACGGGTCATCAATGCCTTAACGCCAGAGCAACGTGAAAATACGTGGGTCATTTATACCTCCGATCACGGCGAAATGATGGGCGCACATAAGCTGATCAGTAAAGGAGCGGCGATGTATGACGACATCACCCGTATTCCGCTGATCATCCGTTCGCCGCAAGGGGAGCGGCGGCAGGTCGATACGCCAGTCAGCCATATTGACTTACTGCCGACAATGATGGCGCTGGCAGATATTGAAAAACCAGACATTCTGCCAGGGGAAAATATCCTTGCTGTGAAAGAGCCGCGTGGCGTGATGGTGGAATTTAACCGTTATGAGATTGAGCATGACAGCTTTGGCGGTTTTATTCCGGTGCGTTGCTGGGTGACGGATGATTTTAAACTGGTGCTAAACCTCTTCACCAGTGATGAACTTTACGATCGCCGTAACGACCCAAATGAAATGCATAACCTGATCGATGATATCCGTTTTGCCGACGTTCGCAGCAAAATGCATGGCGCATTGCTGGATTACATGGACAAAATTCGCGATCCGTTCCGCAGTTACCAATGGAGTCTGCGTCCGTGGCGTAAAGATGCGCAACCGCGCTGGATGGGGGCGTTCCGTCCACGCCCACATGATGGCTATTCGCCGGTAGTACGCGACTATGACACCGGCCTGCCAACACAAGGGGTGAAGGTGGAAGAGAAAAAACAGAAGTTTTGACGACAATGCCCGTTGGCGATAACCCAGCGGGCAAAATATTCAGGCTGCTTAAACCAGTGAACTGCCGGTCAGGAAAGAAAAAATCAGGAATATCAGCAGAAGGCTGCAGATGATGCCGATGCCAAAAAGTAAGGTATGGAAAGCCAGCGTCCCGCCGCCAAAAACCAGAGCGCCGCGAATGCCCCAGCGATTTTCCTTACGCATACCGCCAATAAATGCGCAAAGTAGCGCGGCAATGGCCAGTGCGATTCCACCTTGATCGAGGATTTTATCGACATCTACATCCTCTTTTTTCTCCACGGTGGTAATTTTTTCGCCTTTTATTCCGGCGAGAAGACCTCTTTTAATTTCAGCCGTTTTGTCCGCCACGATGCTTTCAAGCGTTGGCGGTGGTGCGGAAAAAGGGCCGAATGAAAAGTGGATAATCCCCATCATTAAAGCGATGGCACCGAACAGCATGCCCAATGAACTGATTTTATTTTGCGCTATGATACCCATCTGACCTCCTTGTAGCGGATGGCAAAAGCATATCAGGAAACGGGCGGACGAAATTCTTAAAAAAACCGCTAAAGGTAGAGCGTTAGTGAAATTGCAAAGGAGCAACAATGAAAATTTCCCGCCTCGGAGAAGCGCCCGATTACCGCTTCTCGCTGGCTAATGAGCGTACTTTTTTGGCGTGGATCCGTACTGCACTAGGATTTCTGGCGGCGGGGGTTGGGCTTGATCAACTTGCGCCAGATTTCGCCACGCCCGTCATTCGCGAACTGCTGGCGTTGTTGTTGTGTCTGTTTTCCGGCGGGTTAGCGATGTATGGCTACTTGCGCTGGTTACGCAATGAAAAAGCGATGCGTCTGAAAGAGGACCTGCCCTATACCAACAGCTTATTAATCATCAGCTTAATATTGATGGTCGTGGCGGTGATCGTTATGGGACTGGTGTTGTATGCCGGATAGCCGCAAAGCCAGACGCATTGCCGACCCAGGGCTGCAGCCGGAGCGTACATCACTGGCGTGGTTTCGTACCATGCTGGGCTACGGCGCGTTGATGGCGTTGGCTATCAAACACAACTGGCACCAGGCGGGCATGTTATTCTGGATTTCGATTGGCATCCTCGCCATCGTGGCGCTGATCCTCTGGCACTACACCCGTAATCGCAATTTAATGGATGTCACGAATAGCGATTTTTCCCAATTTCACGTAGTCCGTGACAAATTTTTGATCTCCCTCGCGGTGTTATCTCTCGCAATACTGTTTGCTGTAACGCATATACATCAACTTATCGTATTTATTGAGAGAGTCGCATGACAGGAAGTCAGGTCATTGATGCTGAAGAGGACAGGCATAAACTGGTTGTAGAGTATAAGGATGCTCTGCAACCTGCCGATTTTTATTACAATTTCAAACAGCGGGGCATCCGCTCCGTACAGCTTATTCCCCATCTTGAATTTGATGACCGGGGCGATCTGACGGCCGCTTCGGTGACAGCAGAGCTGTGGGGGAAATTTTTAATTGCCCTGTTCGAGTGTTGGGTACGGGCAGATATCAGTCGTATCTCGATTGAGCTTTTTGACGCCACCCTACAAAAATGGTGTGGCAGCGAAAACCCGCAACCGGGCCGTGGCTGCCAGGCGTGCGACTGGCATCGGCTGTGCCCGCACGCTCGGGAGGAGACGCCAGACAACGTGCTTTGTGCGGGCTATCAGGCGTTTTATTCTTACTCCGCGCCGCATATGCGGGTGATGCGTGATCTGATAAAGCAGCATCGTTCTCCCATGGAGCTGATGACGATGCTGCGGTGACGTGAGCTTAAACGGGCTGCCCCTGATGCGACATCCGCGTCGCCAGCGGTAGCCAGCACAGCACGATCAACAATCCCATTAAGGTCATCAACAACCCCAGGCTGCCCTGACCGGTTTGCGGCAACATCGCAGAGAGCGACGCAAGTACGCCGGAACCAATGTTTTGCAGACCGCCGACCAGCGCGCCAGCCGTGCCCGCCAGGAAGGGGAACGGTTCCATTGCGCCGCTGGTCGCCAGCGGAAACAGCATCCCGGCACCGAAAAAGAACAGCGCGGCAGGAACAAGCAATGTCCAGACATTCATCACGCCAAACCAGTCGGGGATCCACATCAGCAAGCCAGCCAGCAGGCAGCAGATAACCGACTGCCACATCAACGTCGGGAATCGTTTATTAGGACGCCCGGCAAACCATGCTCCAAAAAATGCCGCCGGAATCGGCAGAATAAACAAAATACTGACCGTCATACTGCTCAGCCCTAATACCGCACCCATCAGCACGCCGGAGCAGGCTTCAAAGGCGGCAATCCCGGCCAGACCGCCAATCAGCATCAGCAAATAACAGTTAAAACCGCTGTTACCGAAAAGTGTTTTATAACTGGTAAGCAGGCGCGTGCGCGGTGCATCTACCGGACGCGTTTCCGGCATCCAGCGCGCCATACTGAAGGTCACACCGGCACAAAGTACCAACAGGAAGAGATAACAGGCGCGCCAGTTCCACATCGTATCCAGCAGACCGCCGATTAACGGTGCGAGCAACGGACTGACGAGAATCCCCATATTTAACAGGCTGTTAGCATGACGCAACTGTGTCCGTTCATATAAATCACGCGGCAATGTACGCGCCATCACGCCGCCTACGCCGGTGCCCATCCCCTGCATCGCGCTGGCGGCAATCAACACCGTCAAACTGGAGGTCGTGACCGCGACCAGCGTTGCCAGCATAAAAATGGACATTCCGACGAGGATCACCGGTCGGCGACCCACACGGTCGGATATCGGGCCATAAAACAGTTGCGAGACACCGTAAGTCAGCAGATAAGCGCCCATTACGCTTTGCACCGCCCCTTCACGAACGTTGAGATCGCGCGCCATATCGGCAATAGCTGGAATATAAATGGTTTGCGCCATCTGACCGACGGCCACGAGTAATACCAACATCAATAACAAATTGACGTTTCTATGCCTTTTCATTATCACGGATGCTTTTATAAAAATAATTAGAATAAGTCACTACGCATTCCCATAAATGCGGGAGAGGAATCTATCACATTGATGAATGTTAGCCAGATATACGCCAGGAATGGGGAATTGTTTAGCGGCAGAATATGTAAACAAAAGCGGCAATAAATGTTGCCGGGAGGGATGGTAGGTCGGATAAGATGCGTCAGCATCGCATCCGACACCAACCCACACGCTAAATATAAAAGGGGAGCGGTTACCCGCTCCCCTTTGGTGCGACTTGAATCTGAATTACTTCAGGTATTTCAGAACAGCATCAAGCAGTTGCAGTGCTGCAACAATGAGTTTGAGGATAAGAATGGCGATATCCACCAGGCTCATACGCGTCTCCTGTGGTTCAGGAGCACTGCCAGCTGACGTACCTTTCCGCTGCCTGTTGCCAGCTGTTGTGCACGCGGTATCTCAAGGAGAAACGTTGTGCTTGTTGACATAACACAGTGTGCTCACGCGGGGTTAAGGCGCTGACGGCACCACCCGTTTCAGCCAGGACTTAGTGCGCCGGGTAACGATGCGGCCCCCGCATAACACATTGCGTACAGTGATATTATAGAAGTTTACTGTATAAATAAACAGTAATATTTAGACGAAACGTAAACTGTGATCGATACTCCACTATGTACTAAATACGTCAAAATTCGTGCCGAAATTGCGCGTTCTGCGCGGAACACGTATACTTTCTGTGTTGACATAATACAGTGTGCTTTGCGGTTACCAGCCGCGGGCGGCTGACGAAACCTCGCTCCGGCGGGGTTTTTTGTTACCTGCAGTACAGTACAAAACGTGATCAATCCCTCAATTTTCCCTTGCTGAAAAATTTTCCATTGTCTCTCCTGTAAACCTGTGCTTGTATAAATATTGTTAAACACAAAACCAACAAGGTCCCCAATGACTACTTCCATGCTCAACGCAAAACTACTACCAACTGCGCCATCCGCCGCAGTGGTCGTCGTGCGTGTGGTGGTGGTCGTCGGCAATGCGCCGTAGGGACTGGAACAACACACGATTCCAAAACCCCGCCGGCGCAAACCGGGCGGGGTTTTTCGTTTAAGCACCTCCCGGAAAGTCGGCCCAGAAGAAAAGGACTGGAGCATGGCAAGTTCGGGCACATCATCGACGCGTAAGCGCTTTACCGGCGCAGAATTTATCGTTCATTTCCTGGAACAGCAGGGCATTAAGATTGTGACGGGCATTCCGGGCGGTTCTATCCTGCCTGTTTACGACGCCTTAAGCCAAAGCACGCAAATCCGCCATATTCTGGCTCGCCATGAACAGGGCGCGGGGTTTATCGCTCAGGGAATGGCGCGCACTGACGGCAAACCGGCGGTCTGTATGGCCTGTAGCGGACCAGGTGCGACTAACCTGGTGACCGCCATTGCCGATGCGCGACTGGACTCCATCCCGCTGATTTGCATCACTGGTCAGGTTCCTGCCTCAATGATCGGCACTGACGCCTTCCAGGAAGTGGACACCTACGGCATCTCTATCCCCATCACCAAACACAACTATCTGGTCAGACATATCGAAGAACTCCCGCAGGTCATGAGCGATGCCTTCCGTATTGCGCAATCAGGCCGCCCTGGCCCGGTGTGGATAGACATTCCTAAGGATGTGCAAACGGCAGTTTTTGAGATTGAAGAACAGCCCGGTATGACAGAAAAAGCTGCCGCGCCTGCGTTTAGTGAAGAGAGTATTCGTGACGCAGCTGCAATGATTAACGCCGCCAAACGCCCGGTGCTCTATCTGGGCGGCGGTGTCATTAACGCGCCCGCGCGGGTGCGTGAACTGGCGGAGAAAGCGCAGCTGCCTACCACCATGACTTTAATGGCGCTGGGCATATTGCCAAAAGCGCATCCCCTGTCGCTGGGTATGCTGGGGATGCACGGCGTGCGCAGCACCAACTACATTTTGCAGGAGGCGGATCTGCTGATTGTTCTCGGCGCGCGTTTTGATGACCGGGCGATTGGTAAAACCGAGCAGTTCTGCCCGAATGCCAAAATTATTCATGTCGATATCGACCGCGCAGAGCTGGGCAAAATCAAGCAGCCGCACGTAGCGATTCAGGCGGATGTTGATGACGTGCTGGTGCAGCTGATCCCACAGGTGGACGCGCAACCGCGTGCAGAGTGGCACCAGTTGGTAGCGGATTTGCAGCGCGAATTCCCGTGTCCAATCCCGAAAGCGTGTGATCCGTTAAGCCATTACGGCCTGATCAACGCCGTTGCCGCCTGTGTCGATGACAACGCGATTATCACCACCGACGTGGGTCAGCATCAGATGTGGACTGCACAAGCCTATCCGCTCAATCGTCCACGTCAGTGGCTGACTTCCGGCGGGCTGGGGACGATGGGTTTTGGCCTGCCTGCGGCCATTGGCGCGGCACTGGCGAACCCGGATCGCAAAGTATTGTGTTTCTCTGGCGACGGCAGCCTGATGATGAATATTCAGGAGATGGCGACCGCCAGCGAAAACCAATTGGATGTGAAAATCATTCTGATGAATAACGAAGCGCTGGGGCTGGTGCATCAGCAACAGAGTCTGTTCTACAAGCAGGGCGTTTTTGCCGCCACCTATCCGGGCAAAATCAACTTTATGCAGATTGCCGCCGGATTTGGCCTCGAAACCTGTGATTTGAATAACGAAGCCGATCCGCAGGCTGCATTGCAGGAAATCATCAACCGCCCTGGTCCGGCGCTGATCCATGTGCGTATTGATGCCGAAGAAAAAGTGTACCCGATGGTGCCGCCAGGTGCGGCGAATACTGAAATGGTGGGGGAATAAGCCATGCAAAACACAACTCATGACAACGTAATTCTGGAGCTCACCGTTCGCAACCATCCGGGCGTAATGACCCACGTTTGTGGCCTTTTTGCCCGCCGCGCTTTTAACGTTGAAGGCATTCTTTGTCTGCCGATTCAGGACAGCGACAAAAGCCACATCTGGCTACTGGTCAATGACGACCAGCGTCTGGAGCAGATGATAAGCCAAATCGACAAGCTGGAAGATGTGGTGAAAGTGCAGCGTAACCAGTCCGATCCGACGATGTTTAACAAGATTGCGGTGTTTTTTCAGTAAGGAGCGACATTAAACCGCTCGGGGGAGTTACTGATGAGCGATTTTTGATAGATCCGTTCAGATATATAGGGTGAAATTGTGCCAGAGACCATCTCAGGCACAATTTATTGGCCCTGACGTTAATTAGAGTCCAGCACTGGTCATTCGCGGGTTGACGGTTAGGGCTAAAATTTCCAGCGATGGCGCTAAATTCTGATTGCTGTCTATACCAGTGATCATGACTAGCATTCTATAAATTAATTGCTCATCGTGAGGTATATTATGGCAAGCCCTATAAACAATGGAACAACGATATCAAATTCCTGCTCTTCCTCTATTTTAGATAAGGAAATAAATATAGCAGATGAGCTTCATATTAAGAATTATGCAAAAAAATATTCACCAGGCAGTAATTTTGCAAAATGGATGTTACAGGAAATAAAACGCTTAATAGTAAATATCATGTCCGGTTCTCGGAACGTTAGCACTGATATTCTTGACTATTTTCATCCTATGCCAGGAACAGAAAATAATGGTAATCGTACCTGGATGGCGGCGACTGGAGAGAGTGAATATACCGTAATCGAACAAACAGGTGACAAATCTTTTAAGATTATACAGAAGGATGAAAATTCAAATGAACGAACCGAAATATCATATTCTGGAGTGGCTGTGGCGACTATCATCAAGTCGCTTTCTGAAAAGACTGCCGCGCTAGAGACTCACTCCGCTGATACACTTTTGAGGAAAAGTATTGTCAATTGTATTGTTATGAAAAACAAGGATGCTAAAAAAGTAATTAATGCAGACATTGAGAATAATATATATGATTTGTTAAAGCTGCAAATTCAAAAAGATGAAGGGTATTTACCTGTTCATGAAAGTTTTAACAGCGCTGATGTTTTTTTGGAATCCATAATTATGGATGCGCATAGAACTATAAAAGAACAAAGTCAGCAAAATGGTGCTGCTAAAATAACTTGCTGCGGTGTTGAGTTAAGTAAAGACATTCTTGAAATTTTTGCAAACAAAATTAAAATAATTGAAAACGAAACAAAGAATAGTCAAAGCACACTTCAACAAATAGTTCCGCTGGTTTGCTTTAAAGACGATGAACCTTCTCAGTTAAGTAAATTATTAAAACAATCAAAGAGTAACATTACTGATGATAAGATTGATGAAATAATCGATTGCTTATCTAGTCCTCAGGGGATTTCATGTTTTTATCATGCTTGCATACAATCCTATCAAAGTTATTTAAAAGGCATAACTCCAGATGTTTTACAGGGGGTGAATAAGAGTATGGAAAAATTAAGTTCGGGTAAATCAGGTTATACTTTGGTAGGAGGGGGTAAGTATGTTAATGAAATATATTTTACCAAAAAAGATTTTAGACAAAAGCTGTATGTAGCGAGTGTTAGTAATGATGGGGATGAAGTTAAGCTTGAGTGCTCTCGTTATTTTACTAAAGGTGTGATTAAAGAAGAGTCCACCGATAATTTATTTTCTTTTACATTTTCCGGTGCCGCAACAATCGCTGATTTATAATTTACCCCTGATAAAGCGCGCTTATCATAAAGGTGAGTACGTGTTCTTAGCAATTTGTTTTTTGCCTGTGTTTTTGAAAATGAGCGATTTTTGATAGTTAATAAGTTGTGTTGATGATGCAATTGCACTGGAAAATAGTTAAGGAAAATAACAACACCATATAATTACTATTGAAATAAATGAAGAGTAGTGGTTGGCATAGAAATATTCATGATGCTAACTATTCATGTTTTTAACAATGTTAGAATATGCAAAATGTCATATTGTGAGGTTACTATGGTTAGTGCGACGGGTTCTATGAATTCAAGGAAAACAGAGGTTGATGATAGCCAGTTTCTTAATCAGAGTCTAAGGGATAGTATCGAAAGAAGTCTTGACGGCAATATTTCTAAATTTGATGTGATGGAAGAAAGTGGCCTGCTCGGTAATTGTAGAACAAGGTCTGATAAAGCCACTTTTGGCGAAATTTTTCGTAGTTTGTTATTATATATTTTAGATTCTTTTAATATCTATCGACATGATGTTAGTGATAAATTAGTCCGTTATTTTCATGTTACCCCTGAATCGGTGAATGCTGATAAAAAAACATGGGTTGCCACCACGGGTATAAATAGTCAAATAACAATTGAGCAGACCGGCAGTAATAAATTTACAGTCACTGAGAGGTGTCGTGAGAACAATGGTAATAGCAACCAGTTGAAAAATAACACCAGGGTAAGGATTTTTAGTGGTCGAAATGTGGAAGAGTTTATACAGTTACTTTCACAACACGATAAATTGGAAAGAGAACAATTCTCAGAATTAACAATTGCTGCAAATGCTCTTAAGAAAGAACTGGTTAGTAATTATATAACAGGTAATAATGTATATAAAACTCAAGCTGAATCCCCATTAACAAATGCTTTGCAAAAACAAACTCAATTAATTCCAGATGATTTTCTTTATCAATCGGCCATAACAAAACTGTCTGTTGATAAAGGTGAGTTTGGCTCACTTCTTGGTGATGCAAAAAGGCAAGTGGGAGAGGGGAGTTCACATATTTCATGTTGTGGGGTGAAAATTAACCGTACTATACATGAGTTACTGAAGGAGAAAACCTCGGCTTTGGCTGAGCGTCAAGATGCCCATAAAATTAATCTCGATGAGCTTTTCAATGACATTATATTTACGCCAGCGCAATGTGATTTGGTAAGAAAATCTCTAGAGGATGAACATGTTGATAAAGCAAAAATAGCGAGTATTGTTTCTTGTCTCTCTAGTGTTTCAGGGATTAGTAATCTGTATTATGCTTGTTCACAGGCATTTCATGTGGCCCATGACGGAAAGGATATTAATGTATCTCAGGCAGGAAGTTCTCTTTATAGCATAATATCTGATAATCCTATTTTTTGTGCGTTGGGGGGGAGGATGAATTTGCTTTTTGCTGACTTTTCAGAGTATGCATTCAAACAAACTTATCATGTTGTAAAAGCAGTCGTAAATGAAGCTAAAAGCGATTTTGATATTGCAAATTTCATCTATACCACATCCGGTGAGTTACCAGAAAAAGACACGTATAAAAAATACACTTATAAAAAATACAATTATAAAGAAGACACGTATAAAAAAGACACTAATTATGAGTATTCCGCTGAATCTTATAGCTCTGCAGATTTTGAAGATAATTACTGGATGCCAGAAAAGTATAACGATATTATAACGAAAAATTTCTCAGGTAATATTACAATTGCAATCATCAAATAATTAGCTTTTTCTAAATCATACACGCTAAACGCTTACCTTTCAGGTAAGCGTTTTGACGATAAGCCCAACATCATTAAGCCAATACATACCCCATATCCAGCTTGAACAACATCGCGCTTATCGTTAAGGTATGCGCGTTTTTTATCCGCCAGGACCCAATCATGATCACCGTTGCCCTTATAGACGATCACCTTATCGTCCGCTCCGGCTTTGCGCAGCTGCTGGGGCTGGAACCTGATTTGCAGGTAGTTGCCGAGTTTGGTTCGGGGCGCGAGGCGCTGGCGGGGCTGCCGGGACGCGGTGTGCAGGTGTGTATTTGCGATATCTCCATGCCCGATATCTCCGGTCTGGAGCTGCTAAGCCAGCTGCCGAAAGGTATGGCGACAATTATGCTCTCCGTTCATGACAGTCCGGCGCTGGTTGAGCAGGCGCTTAACGCGGGGGCGCGCGGCTTTCTCTCCAAACGCTGTAGCCCTGACGAACTGATTGCTGCGGTGCATACGGTTGCCACGGGCGGCTGTTATCTGACGCCAGATATTGCCATTAAACTGGCATCCGGTCGCCAGGACCCGCTAACCAAACGTGAACGCCAGGTGGCGGAAAAACTGGCGCAAGGAATGGCGGTGAAAGAGATTGCCGCCGAACTGGGCTTGTCGCCGAAAACGGTACACGTCCATCGCGCCAACCTGATGGAAAAACTGGGCGTCAGTAACGACGTGGAACTGGCGCGCCGCATGTTTGATGGCTGGTGATGAAGACGTTGTTCTCCCGCTTAATTACCGTTATTGCCTGCTTTTTTATCTTCTCTGCCGCATGGTTTTGCCTGTGGAGTATCAGCCTGCACCTGGTTGAGCGCCCTGATATGGCGGTGCTGTTATTTCCGTTTGGCCTTCGACTTGGGCTAATGTTGCAATGCCCACGCGGATACTGGCCAGTGCTGCTGGGCGCGGAATGGCTGCTGATTTACTGGTTAATGCAGGCGGTTGGTTTAAGCCATTTCTCCTTATTGATGATCGGTAGTTTACTGACGTTACTGCCCGTGGCGCTGATCTCACGCTATCGCCATCAACGCGACTGGCGCACCCTGCTGTTACAGGGGGCAGCGCTGACGGCGGCGGCGTTGTTGCAGTCGTTGCCCTGGCTTTGGTACGGCAAAGAGTCGTGGAATGCGCTGCTGTTAACTTTAACTGGCGGCCTGACGCTGGCCCCGATATGTCTGGTGTTCTGGCACTATCTCGCCAATAACACCTGGCTGCCGCTCGGTCCGTCATTGGTTTCTCAACCGATCAATTGGCGCGGGCGGCATCTGGTCTGGTACTTGCTGCTGTTTGTTATCAGTCTCTGGCTCCAGTTGGGATTGCCGGATGAACTGTCGCGCTTTACGCCATTCTGCCTGGCGCTGCCGATTATCGCGCTGGCATGGCACTACGGCTGGCAAGGGGCGCTGATTGCGACGTTGATGAACGCTATCGCGCTGATCGCCAGTCAAACCTGGCGTGACCATCCGGTCGATTTATTGCTCTCACTGCTGGTGCAAAGTCTGACAGGGTTGTTACTTGGCGCTGGCATCCAGCGGTTGCGTGAACTTAACCAGTCGCTGCAAAAGGAACTGGCGCGCAATCAGCATCTGGCTGAACGTTTGCTGGAAACCGAAGAGAGTGTGCGTCGTGATGTGGCGCGTGAATTACACGATGATATCGGTCAGACCATCACCGCCATTCGTACGCAAGCGGGCATTGTCCAGCGGCTCGCGGCGGATAACGCCCGCGTGAAACAGAGCGGGCAGCTCATCGAACAGTTATCCCTGGGCGTTTACGACGCGGTGCGCCGCTTGTTAGGGCGGTTACGTCCGCGCCAGCTGGATGATCTCACTCTGGAGCAGGCCATCCGCTCACTGATGCGGGAAATGGAGCTGGAAGGGCGCGGTATTGTCAGCCATCTCGAATGGCGAATCGATGAATCAGCGTTAAGCGAAAACCAGCGCGTGACGCTGTTTCGCGTCTGCCAGGAAGGGTTGAACAACATTGTGAAACATGCCGATGCCAGTGCGGTCACGTTGCAAGGCTGGCAGCAGGACGAACGGTTGATGCTGGTGATTGAAGACGATGGTAGCGGTTTACCGCCGGGTTCCGGGCAACACGGTTTTGGCCTCACCGGAATGCGCGAGCGAGTAACGGCGCTGGGTGGCACCTTGACCATCTCCTGTTTGCACGGCACGCGTGTCAGTGTTTCTCTACCTCAACGTTATGTCTAAGGCTTGATGATGTTGCCGTTTCTGAAAGCGCCAGCTGACGCGCCGTTGATTAGCGATAAACAAGAAATTGATGCCCGTTACCGTTACTGGCGTCGGCATATTCTGCTGACCATCTGGCTGGGTTACGCGCTGTTTTACTTCACGCGGAAAAGTTTTAACGCCGCCGTACCAGAAATCCTTGCTAATGGCGTGCTCAGCCGTAGCGATATCGGCCTGTTAGCGACCCTGTTTTACATTACCTACGGCGTGTCGAAGTTTGTCTCCGGCATTGTCAGCGACCGCTCAAATGCCCGGTATTTTATGGGGATTGGGCTTATCGCTACGGGCATTATCAACATTCTGTTTGGTTTCTCGACGTCGCTGTGGGCGTTTGCCATGCTATGGGGGCTGAACGCCTTTTTCCAGGGCTGGGGTTCACCGGTGTGTGCGCGTCTGTTAACCACCTGGTATTCACGTACTGAGCGCGGGGGTTGGTGGGCATTATGGAACACGGCGCATAACGTCGGCGGCGCACTCATTCCCATTGTGATGGCAGCGAGCGCGCTGCATTACGGCTGGCGTGCCGGGATGATGATTGCCGGTTGTATGGCGATAGTCGTGGGGATTATTCTCTGCTGGCGGCTGCGCGATCGCCCGCAGGCGTTAGGTTTACCAGCGGTCGGCGAATGGCGACACGACGCGCTGGAAATCGCTCAACAACAAGAAGGGGCAGGGCTGACACGTAAAGAGATCCTCACCAAATATGTGTTGCTGAATCCGTATATCTGGCTGCTTTCGTTTTGCTATGTGCTGGTCTATGTGGTCCGGGCGGCGATCAACGACTGGGGCAATTTGTATATGTCCGAGACGCTGGGCGTCGATCTGGTCACGGCGAATACGGCAGTGACAATGTTTGAACTGGGCGGATTTATCGGTGCGCTGGTAGCGGGTTGGGGCTCGGACAAACTCTTTAACGGCAACCGCGGGCCGATGAATTTAATATTCGCCGCCGGGATTTTGCTGTCCGTCGGCTCGCTGTGGCTGATGCCATTTGCCAGCTACGTGATGCAGGCAAGCTGCTTCTTCACCATTGGTTTTTTTGTCTTTGGCCCGCAGATGTTAATCGGCATGGCGGCAGCAGAGTGTTCCCACAAGGAGGCGGCAGGGGCGGCAACGGGGTTTGTCGGCTTGTTTGCTTATCTGGGGGCGTCGCTTGCTGGTTGGCCGCTGGCGAAAGTACTCGATACCTGGCACTGGAGCGGTTTTTTTGTGGTTATCGCCATTGCCGCCGGGATTTCCGCACTGCTGTTACTGCCCTTTTTGAATGCCCAGACACCGCGCGAAGCGTGATGCATCTCACTTTTTCACTTCATATCCGGCAAAACTAAGAAATTTTCCAGGTTTTGCCTGGACGCTATCTCAGGCCTGATTTGCTGCTGATTTTTACAATGCATACCTCACGCAGGTATTCATTTCAGGAGTAACCCATGCTGGCTTTCTTAAACCAGGTTCGCAAGCCGACCCTGGATCTTCCGCTCGAAGTGCGGCGCAAAATGTGGTTCAAACCGTTCATGCAATCCTACCTGGTGGTCTTTATCGGCTACCTGACGATGTACCTGATTCGCAAGAACTTTAACATCGCGCAGAACGACATGATCTCGACCTACGGCTTGAGCATGACGCAGCTGGGGATGATCGGCCTGGGCTTCTCCATCACTTATGGTGTGGGTAAAACACTGGTTTCCTATTACGCCGACGGCAAAAACACCAAACAATTCCTGCCGTTCATGCTGATCTTGTCTGCCATTTGTATGTTGGGCTTCAGTGCCAGTATGGGCAGCGGCTCAGTTAGTCTGTTCCTGATGATTGCCTTCTACGCCTTAAGCGGCTTTTTCCAGAGTACCGGGGGATCGTGCAGTTACTCCACCATCACCAAATGGACGCCGCGTCGTAAGCGCGGGACGTTCCTCGGTTTCTGGAATATTTCTCACAATCTTGGCGGTGCGGGCGCGGCAGGTGTGGCGCTGTTCGGCGCAAATTACCTGTTCGATGGCCATGTCATCGGCATGTTTATCTTCCCGTCGATTATCGCGCTGATTGTCGGTTTTATCGGCCTGCGTTACGGCAGCGACTCCCCGGAATCTTATGGCCTCGGCAAAGCTGAAGAGCTGTTCGGCGAGGAGATCAGCGAAGAGGACAAAGAGACAGAATCTACCGATATGACCAAGTGGCAGATCTTTGTTGAGTATGTGCTGAAAAACAAAGTGATCTGGCTGCTGTGCTTCGCCAACATTTTCCTCTATGTGGTGCGTATTGGTATCGACCAGTGGTCAACCGTGTACGCGTTCCAGGAACTGAAACTCTCTAAAGCGGTGGCGATTCAGGGCTTTACGCTGTTTGAAGCTGGCGCGCTGGTCGGTACGCTGCTGTGGGGCTGGCTCTCTGACCTGGCGAACGGTCGCCGTGGCCTGGTGGCCTGCATCGCGCTGGCGCTGATTATCGCCACGCTCGGTGTGTATCAACATGCCAGCAACGAATATATCTACCTGGCTTCTCTCTTTGCGTTAGGTTTCCTGGTCTTTGGCCCGCAATTGTTGATTGGTGTGGCTGCTGTTGGTTTTGTACCTAAAAAAGCCATTGGTGCTGCCGATGGTATTAAAGGCACCTTTGCTTACCTGATTGGCGACAGCTTTGCCAAGTTAGGGCTGGGGATGATTGCCGATGGGACGCCAGTATTCGGCCTTACTGGCTGGGCAGGCACCTTCGCCGCGCTGGACATCGCCGCGATTGGTTGTATCTGCCTGATGGCGATAGTGGCGGTGATGGAAGAACGCAAAATCCGCCGCGAGAAAAAGATTCAGCAGTTGACAGTGGCATAAACGTAACTGGTGACTTTTGCCCGGCATGACGCCGGGCTTTTTTTATTATTCCGTGAATTCCAGCGTGGTGAAGGCAAACTTTTCACCATCAAACAGCCCCTGGCTGGTCAGTTTCAGTGCGGGGATAACTGGCAGGGAAAGAAACGCCATCTGAATAAACGGCTCATCCGGTAACGGACCACATTCACGGGCGGCAGCTTTCAATGCGTCAATTTGCTCCGCCAGCGATTGTGCCGTGTCGGTGCTCATCAGCCCGGCAATGGGCAATGGCAGATGGCTCTGTACCTGACCGTTACGTACTACGCATAGTCCGCCGCCATCCTGAATCACCTGATTGACCGCCAGCGCCATCTCTTCAGCACTACGACCGATCACCACAATATTATGGCTGTCATGGCTGACTGTCGCAGCCAGCGCGCCTTCATTCAGGCCAAAGCCGCCGAGCAAACCACAAGCCGGAGCCAGCCGTTGCCCGTAACGCTCAAGTACGGCAATAAAGCACACATCATCGCGATCAAAACCATTTTCGCTGTAGACGCTGGAGCGGGAGTGCGTAATCAATTCGTTATGGATGACGTCAATGACCCGATAGCGTTTTCCAGGCGTAAATTGCAGGGCAAAGTCGCTGGCGGAAACTGGCTGGCGGGCAATGGTATTGCCATACGGCGGAGCGGATTGTTCCAGTCTCGCTGACTCTTCCGCTTGTAAGGTTTGTGCGTCAATCGGCTCGCCTTTCACCAGTACCTGCTGCACCGTGACCTTACGCGCATCGCTCAACAGGACGATATCCGCCTGCTTGCCGGGTGCCAGTAAGCCGAGATGATTCAGACCAAAATGGCGTGCTGTCGACCAGCTGGCGACGCGATATGCCACATGCAGCGGTACGTTGTGTTGTTCGATCAGGCGACGAATTAAGGCATCGATATGTCCTTCATGGGCGATCTCCCACGGGTTACGGTCATCGGTGCAGAGCATACATTGCGGGCTGTTAAATTCGTTGAGCAATGGTGCCAGTGCGTTGAGATTGCGGGCAGCGGACCCTTCGCGGATCATCAACGACATGCCGAGTTGTAACTTCCGGCGACCTTCTTCCAGCAGATAACTTTCGTGGCAGTTTTCAATACCCGCAGCAATATAGGCGTTAAGTTCTTTACCGCCCAAACCCGGGCAGTGACCGTCCAGCGTCAGGTGGCGAAATGCATCCAGTTTATCGAGCAGCGCATTCTGCCCGCTAATTACGCCAGGGTAATCCATCATTTCAGCAAGGCCGGTAACCTGCGGATGGTCACGCCAGGCGAGCATCTGTTCAAGGGTAAAACTGGCACCGTTAACATCGCAGCCTTCCAGGGCAGGTACGCAAGAACTGACCTGCAAATACTGGTTTTGCCTTGCCTGTTCGGCACAGCGGGCAAACCAGGCGAATCCGGCTTCGCCCATCACGTTGACGATTTCATGGGGGTCGCAAATAACGGTCGTCAGGCCGCGCGGCAGGGTGGCGGTTTCAAAAGTAACCGGCGTCATCATGCTGGATTCAATATGCAGGTGAGCATCAATAAACCCTGGCACCGCCGTTGCGCCGTGGGCATCAATCCGCTGCAAAGCCGGAGCATCAGTGTATTCTGTGCCAACACCGGCAATGTAACGCCCTTTAATCACAATTGGGCCGGAAATTTCTCCGCCATTGATCAGGTCGAGAATAGAGACATTATCAATAATATAATCGGCAACAGCGTCGCCACGGGAAACGGCTAACAATTCCTGGTATTCCGCCCGGCTAATGTGATGAAATTTATGGTTAATAGAATTATTCATATTTTTCTCATTTTGATTTTATCAATTTGATTATTATTTATCATAAAGAAACGTCGCGAGATTATTAAAGAATATCCATTAATGCGCAATTGAAATGTGATAATTATCACTGAACCGTTGTTGTCATTTGTTTTACAAAAGCAAGGGATTAAATCTCCTCCAATGGACAAAAAAATGAATAATGACAATACCGATTACGTGAGTAATGAATCAGGGACGCTTTCGCGATTATTTAAACTGCCTCAACATGGGACCACCGTCCGCACAGAATTGATTGCGGGGATGACCACTTTTTTAACCATGGTGTACATCGTTTTTGTGAACCCGCAAATCCTCGGCGCGGCACAAATGGACCCGAAAGTGGTGTTTGTTACCACCTGTTTGATTGCCGGTATCGGCAGTATTGCGATGGGGATATTTGCTAACTTACCCGTGGCGCTGGCTCCGGCAATGGGGCTGAACGCCTTCTTTGCGTTCGTGGTCGTGGGGGCGATGGGCATCTCCTGGCAGACCGGGATGGGCGCGATATTTTGGGGCGCAATTGGACTATTTTTGCTCACGCTGTTTCGCATCCGGTACTGGATGATCTCCAACATCCCATTAAGTTTACGTATTGGTATCACTAGCGGAATCGGATTATTTATCGCCTTAATGGGGTTAAAAAATACTGGTGTTATTGTCGCCAATAAAGACACCCTGGTGATGATTGGTGATTTAAGTTCTCACGGTGTGTTGTTAGGTATATTAGGGTTTTTTATTATAACCGTGTTGTCATCTCGTCATTTTCATGCCGCGGTGCTGGTCTCTATTGTGGTGACGTCTTGCTGTGGATTATTTTTCGGTGATGTTCATTTTAGCGGCGTCTATTCCATTCCGCCTGATATTAGCGGCGTCATTGGTGAAGTGGATTTGAGTGGCGCATTATCACTTGAACTCGCTGGTATCATTTTCTCCTTTATGCTGATCAACCTATTTGATTCATCAGGAACATTAATCGGTGTGACTGATAAAGCTGGCTTAATAGATAGTAACGGTAAATTCCCTAATATGAATAAGGCGCTATATGTTGATAGCGTCAGTTCGGTGGCGGGCGCGTTTATCGGCACCTCGTCTGTTACCGCCTATATTGAAAGTACTTCTGGTGTGGCAGTTGGTGGTCGAACGGGGCTGACTGCGGTCGTGGTCGGCATTATGTTTCTGTTGGTTATGTTTTTCTCGCCGCTGGTGGCAATGGTCCCTCCTTACGCCACCGCCGGAGCGTTAATCTTTGTTGGCGTGCTGATGACCTCAAGCCTGGCGCGCGTTAACTGGGATGATTTTACCGAATCAGTACCTGCATTTATTACTACGGTGATGATGCCCTTTACTTTCTCGATCACCGAAGGGATTGCGCTTGGCTTTATGTCGTACTGCATCATGAAGGTGTGCACCGGGCGCTGGCGCGATCTGAACCTGTGTGTGGTGGTGGTCGCTGCTCTGTTTGCACTGAAGATTATTCTGGTGGATTAGTAACTGGCGAGGGTTTCCAGATATCATGAGTTCTGATTACGCAGGAGAACTCATGATCTGGATAATGCTCGCTACGCTGGCGGTGGTGTTTGTAATTGGTTTTCGGGTGCTGACATCCGGGGCCAGAAAGGCGATTCGCCGTCTCAGCGATCGGCTGAATATTGATGTCGTACCCGTGGAGTCGATGGTCGATCAAATGGGAAAGTCAGCCGGTGAGGAATTTTTACGTTATTTGCATCGCCCGGATGAGTCGCACCTGCAAAACGCCGCGCAGGTGTTGCTCATCTGGCAAATTGTCATTGTCGATGGAAGCGAACAGAACCTGCTGCAATGGCATCGGATTTTACAAAAAGCTCGCCTCGCCGCTCCCATTACCGACGCTCAGGTCAGGCTGGCACTGGGTTTTCTGCGCGAAACCGAACCTGAAATGCAGGATATTAATGCTTTTCAGATGCGCTATAACGCGTTCTTTCAGCCTGCCGAGGGCGTTCATTGGCTGCATTAAAACCGTTTCGTCTTATTAGCTTACAGACCGCGCCTGAGCTGGTGGGTGGATAAGGCGTGCACGCCGCATCCGGCATCGGAACTGACAGTAGGTGAACGCATTATCTACGTTCTATTTACAGCAGCACCTCCAGCCCGTGTTTTTGCACAATGCTGAGCAGTTTTAATGAAATGCCATTGGGGCGTTTAGCGCCACTTTCCCATTTTTGTACAGTTGAAACGCTGGTATTGAGATAGTGAGCGAAGACGGGCTGACTCACTTTTAATTTTTCCCGCAGTGCTTTTATCTCAACAGGTTGTAAGTCTTGCACGCTGGTCAGGCAGGCTTTGTCAAAAGTACGCATCGTTTCGGCAGAAATAGCATCGACGCTGGACAATCCAGCCGCTGCGCTGTGAATAGCCTCAAATGCAGGACTTTTAAATTTAGTTTTTGCAGTCATAGCAGATCTCTGTCAGTTCTTTAGTGTTAATCATTGCTGTTAGTTGGGCTTTCGTCAGGAAGGCATAATGCTTTGCAAGTTCACGAAACCCAGCCAGTTCCTGACTATTGATGTTCGACATATCCTGTTTTGCATATAAAAACGTGTAAAACCAATTGCTTCCCCCTTTTGCCAGAATAATTGCACGCTCACGATTTTGGTGAAGGCGCTTTTTAAAAACGCCACCACCAAGTGCATCAGCTTTACCTTGCTCCGTTTCTAAAATGGCCCGGCACAACTCTTCATCTGTTATTGCATGAGACCTGGCTTCCCTTGCAAACCATTTGGTTTTAAACACGCGCATATCGTTGAGGTCCTGTTATTAAAGTATATCACCAAGTGCAATACTTTATCCCTTATTCCCAACCCAATCGCGAAAATGCATATCAGCTTGCCCTATGATTTTTATTTCTTCGAGCAGCCTCGAACTTTTCCCACAACACCGTAAAAGTTGCAAAAACGTTAAATGTGTCACACATTTCAGTGTTAAAGTGGTCGGCTTTTCCTCTGAAACATGCCACGGGTAACACCATGAGTGAATTTATTGCCGAAAACCGCGGCGCGGATGCCATCACCCGACCGAACTGGTCAGCCGTTTTCTCGGTGGCGTTTTGCGTCGCCTGTCTGATTATCGTTGAGTTTTTGCCCGTCAGTTTGTTGACGCCAATGGCCCAGGATTTAGGCATTTCGGAAGGGGTTGCCGGGCAATCGGTGACCGTGACCGCCTTTGTGGCAATGTTTGCCAGTTTGTTTATTACCCAGACAATTCAGGCCACTGACCGCCGCTACGTTGTTATTTTGTTTGCCGTTTTGCTGACGCTCTCCTGCTTGCTGGTTTCCTTTGCTAACTCATTCAGTTTGCTTTTAATCGGTCGTGCCTGTCTGGGACTGGCGCTGGGCGGGTTCTGGGCGATGTCGGCGTCGCTGACCATGCGTCTGGTGCCGCCGCGTACGGTGCCGAAGGCGCTGTCGGTGATCTTCGGCGCGGTTTCTATTGCGCTGGTGATTGCCGCACCGTTGGGCAGTTTTTTAGGCGAGCTTATCGGTTGGCGCAATGTCTTTAATGCGGCGGCGGTGATGGGCGTGCTGTGTATTTTCTGGATTATCAAATCATTGCCTTCGCTGCCAGGCGAACCCTCGCATCAGAAACAAAATACTTTCCGCTTATTACAACGTCCGGGTGTGATGGCAGGGATGATCGCCATCTTCATGTCTTTCGCCGGGCAGTTTGCTTTCTTCACGTATATTCGCCCGGTGTATATGAACCTGGCGGGATTCGGCGTGGATGGCTTAACTCTGGTGCTGTTGAGTTTTGGTATCGCCAGCTTTATTGGTACGTCGCTTTCGTCGTTCATTCTTAAACGTTCGGTAAAACTGGCCTTAGCAGGCGCGCCGTTAATACTGGCTGTGAGTGCGTTGGTGCTGACGTTGTGGGGAAGCGATAAAATCGTTGCTACCGGCGTGGCGATTATCTGGGGGCTAACTTTTGCATTGGTTCCTGTCGGCTGGTCAACGTGGATCACCCGCTCACTGGCCGATCAGGCAGAAAAAGCCGGGTCTATTCAGGTGGCGGTTATTCAGCTTGCTAATACCTGTGGCGCGGCAATCGGCGGTTATGCGCTGGATAATATTGGTCTGACTTCGCCGTTGATGTTGTCCGGCACATTGATGTTGCTGACGGCGTTATTGGTCACCGCAAAGGTGAAAATGAAGTAACGTATTTACAGGAGGGGTTACTGCTCTGGCGGGAAAGCTCTCCTGTTCTTCCCCCTGATAACCCTTGATCAGGTATTGTTCTTATCTTGTTGTTATTTCCATTATTCCGCCTGTATTCATCATTTGCTAATCATGAATCATCATTTTCCCTCATGTTAAAGAAAGGTCATTTAATCTGAACGCATAGCGACAGGGATGACAAATGGCAGGGAAAGCGCATGGGAATGGCGATCGTCGGGGTGATAAAACCATATGTGGATTGGGGGATCTTTTACGTCGTCTGACCGCCGGTATTTGCCTGATAACACAAACTATTTTCCCTGTTATGGCTGCTGCCCCGACGCATGTTAACCCTGCGCATTCGGATACTGCCGCGTCACTGATCCTGTCGAACGTTAAAACTATTCCATACACCTTGGGGGCGTTGGAATCGCCACCAACGGTCGCGGCACGCTTTGGTATTACCGTTGATGAATTACGTCGCCTAAATCAGTTCCGTACCTTTGCGCGGGGCTTTGACAATGTGCGTCAGGGCGATGAGATAGATGTACCACTCATCAACAGTAACAGCCCTGAAGCGCGCACTCTGAAAGCAATGCAGATGGAGCGCGACGGTAAAGATCCACAAATGCAGGTCGCGGAAGTGGCGCAACAAAGTGGGACACTTTTAGCGCGCGATATGGACAGCGAACAGGCTGCGAGTATGGCGCGTGGCTGGGTGGCTTCTTCTGTGTCTGCGCAGGCGACAGACTGGCTCAGCCGCTGGGGAACTGCCCGGGTATCTCTGGGTGTTGATGAAGATTTCAGCCTTAAAAGCTCTTCATTTGAATTTCTCCATCCCTGGTACGAAACGCCAGATAACCTGGTCTTCAGCCAGCATGCACTCCACCGTACGGATGATCGCACTCAAACGAACCACGGTATCGGCTGGCGTTATTTCACTCCGAGCTGGATGTCGGGCATAAACCTGTTTATCGATCATGACCTGAGCCGCTATCACACCCGAACCGGGATGGGCGTTGAATACTGGCGCGATTACCTGAAACTGAGCGGCAACGGTTATCTGCGCCTCAGTAACTGGCGTAGTGCACCGGAACTCGACAATGACTATGAAGCACGTCCGGCGAACGGGTGGGATCTTCGCGCCGAAGGCTGGTTACCGGCCTGGCCGCAGCTGGGCGGCAAGTTGGTCTATGAACAATATTATGGCGATGAAGTGGCGCTGTTTGGTAAAGACGAGCGACAAAATGATCCTCACGCGATTACCGCAGGTTTGAGTTACACCCCCGTTCCCCTGATCTCCTTTAGTGCCGAGCAACGGCAGGGCAAACAGGGAGAAAACGACACCCGAATTGGTATGGAGTTGACGTTGCAACCCGGTCATTCACTGCAAAAACAGCTCGATCCGGCTGAAGTTGCAGCACGACGCAGCCTTGCGGGCAGTCGCTATGACCTGGTCGATCGTAATAACAATATTGTCCTCGAATATCGCAAGAAAGAGCTGGTGCGGTTGACGCTGACCGATCCGCTGAAAGGCAAGCCGGGCGAGGTTAAATCGCTGGTTTCTTCCTTACAAACCAAATACGCGCTGAAAGGTTATGACATCGAAGCCGCTTCCTTGCAATATGCGGGCGGGAAAGTTGCTGTTTCCGGCAAGGATATTCAGGTCACTATTCCACCCTACCGATTTACGGTAATGCCTGAAACCGACAACACTTACCCGATAGCGGTTACAGCGGAAGATTCGAAAGGAAATTTCTCCCGGCGTGAAGAAAGTATGGTGGTCGTGGAAAAACCCACACTAAGCCTCGCTGATTCAACGCTTTCTGTCGATCTACAAATTCTGCTTGCGGATGGAAAATCAATCTCAACGCTGACCTATACCGCGCGAGATTCCAGCGGCAAGCCTATCCCGGGTATGACATTAAAAACCCATGCGAAAGGTTTGCAAGATTTCGCCCTAAGCGAATGGAAAGACAACGGTAACGGAACCTATACCCAGTTAGTTACCTCCGGGAAGACGTCAGGCGCGTTGTCGCTGATGCCACAATTTAACGGCGACGATGTTGCTAAAACACCAGCGCTGATTGCCATTGTGGCTAATATGGCATCCCGAGCGGACTCCATGATTGAAACAGACCAGAATAATTACGTCGCGGGTAAGCCGATAGGCGTAAAAGTGACCCTGAAAGATGAGAATGGCAACGGGGTTACCGGAAGAAAAGAACTTCTTAAACAGGCTGTTAAAGTAGACAACACGAAGACTGACGCTGTTAGTGCCTGGACGGAAGAAAGTGAGGGAGTTTACAAAGCAAACTATACGGCCCATCTCATTGGCGACAAATTAACGGCCCAGCTGACGATGCCCGGCTGGCAAACCAAGCATTCGGATGCGTTCAGTATTGCGGGTGATAAAGATACCGCCAAAATCGCTGCGATGCAGATCACCGCGAATAACGCAGTTGCCAGACGCGATCACAATACCGTCGCTGTGACGGTCAGGGACGTGCATCAAAATTTACTGCAGGGACAAAATGTTACCTTCACGGTCGTGAATGGTGCGGCGGTTTTTGCCGATCCAAATGGCGGTATTGTGACGACAGATAAAGACGGGATTGCCAGCGTTAACCTTGCCAGTGACCAGGCGGTAAACAGTCTTATCAAGGCCGAGATCAATGGTAGTAGTCAGTCTGTGGAAGTGAGCTTTATTACTGGCGATATCTCGCAGCTGACCTCCACCATCAAGACGGACGATGTGTCATACACCGCGGGTGGCAAGATAAAAGTGTCAGTTACCCTTATGGATGAGCAGAAAAACCTGGTGAAAGGGATGGCTTCGCTGCTGGCGGGTAGCGGTGTGGTCGAGGTGAGCGGTACAGATAAAAATGAAACGGGTAACTGGAGCGAAGAGTCTGATGGCGTTTACACCACCACCCGAACCGCGAAGATTGCTGGCAATAGCCATTACGCCACGCTGAAACTATCGACATGGAGTAGCGCGCAGCAATCCGATGCGTATGTCATCCGCGAAAGCGGAGCTGTGCTGGCTTATTCCTCTATCGTTACCGACAAAACGACCTATACCGCAGGCGGTGCGATTAAAGTTACGGTAACGCTCAAGGATAGCTATGAAAACCTGGTCGGGGGGCAACGAGACGCTATCAGCCAGGCTATCCAGCTGCCAAATACAAAAGCGGAAAGCATCACCTGGAATGAAGATCAAAAAGGCATTTATACCGCAACGTATACCGCTTTACTTCCTGGCACCGGTTTAAAAGCACAGCTACAGATGTCCGGATGGGCGAGCGCTTTGACTTCAAATGATTACAGTATTAGTGGCGATGCCGCCAGCGCACAAATTGTCTCGATGCAAGTGACAACGGGTAACCCGGATGTGCTGGCGAATGGCAGCGATCGACATACGGTGAATGTCCGGGTGGAAGATCAGTTTGGCAATGTGCTGCCGGAGCAGACCGTCACCTTTACGGTGACGAAGGGGGCGGCTGTATTTGCCAATGCAGGGCAGAGTGCAGACATCAGGACGGATGTGCATGGCATGGCGGAGGTTGTGCTGAGTAGTACCGTAGCGGATGCCAGCACTGTTGAGGCTAAGATCAATCAAAGCAGTGATAGTAAAACGGTGAACTTTGTTGCTGATGTTAGTACGGCGCAGGTCGCGGAGCTGGTGGTGACGCAAGACGGCTCAGCGGCAGACGGTGCAATGGCGAATATGCTACGGGCGAGGGTCACCGATGCGTTCGGTAATGCGCTGGGCGGGCAGACGGTCAGCGTGTTGGCGGACAACGGCGCAACGGTCGCTCCGACGGTGATTACAGAGCCGGACGGCACAGTGGAGATCAGTGTCACCAGCCAGACGGCGGGCACCAGTGCCGTCACTGCAACCATCAACAGCAGCAGCCAGAGCCGGGATGTGACGTTTATCGCCGATGTCAGGACGGCGCAGATCGCGAGTCTGGAGGTGACGCAGGATAACGCCGTGGCTGACGGCGCAATGGCGAACACGCTGCGGGTGAGGGTGACGGATGCGTTCGGTAATGTGCTTGCCGGGCAGACGGTCAGCGTGACGGCAGACAACAGCGCAACGGTCACTCCGACGGTCACCACACAGCCGGACGGCACGGCGGAGATCTCTGTCACCAGCCAGACCGCCGGAATCAGTGCGGTCACTGCCAGCATTAACAGCAGCAGCCAGAGCCGGAACGTCACGTTTATCGCCGATGTCAGGACGGCGCAGATCGCGAGTCTGGAGGTGACGCAGGATAACGCCGTGGCTGACGGCGCAATGGCGAACACGCTGCGGGTGAGGGTGACGGATGCGTTCGGTAATGTGCTTGCCGGGCAGACGGTCAGCGTGACGGCAGACAACAGCGCAACGGTCACTCCGACGGTCACCACACAGCCGGACGGCACGGCGGAGATCTCTGTCACCAGCCAGACCGCCGGAATCAGTGCGGTCACTGCCAGCATTAACAGCAGCAGCCAGAGCCGGAATGTCACGTTTGTCGCCGATGTCAGGACGGCGCAGATCGCGGATCTGGTGGTCACCCGGGATAACTCGGTGGCGGACGGTTCGACGGCGAATACGCTGCGGGTGAAGGTCACCGATGCTAACGGGAATGCACTTGCCGGGCAGACGGTCAGCGTGTTGGCAGGCAACGGCGCAACGACTGCTCCGACGGTCACCACGCAGCCGGATGGCACGGTGGAGATCAGTGTCACCAGCCAGACCGCCGGAACCAGTGTGATCACCGCCAGCGTCAACAACAGCAGCCAGAGCCGGAACGTGACGTTTATTGCGGATGTCAGCACGGCGCAGATCGCGGATCTGATCGTTAGCCAGGATAACGCGGTGGCAGACGGCGCGACGGCGAATACGCTGCAAGTGAGGGTCACCGATGCGTTCGGGAATGCACTTGCCGGACAGGCGGTCAGCGTGTTGGCGGATAACGGCGCAACGGTCGCTCCGACTGTCATCACAGGGCAGGACGGCACGGTGGAAATCAGTGTCACCAGCCAGACGGCGGGCAGCAGTGCGGTCACCGCCAGTATCAACAGCAGCAGTCAGAGCCGGAACGTCACGTTTATCGCCGATGTCAGGACGGCGCAGATCGCGAGTCTGGAGGTGACGCAGGATAACGCCGTGGCTGACGG
>NZ_PTRX01000036.1:0-43437 GCF_002966045.1 Escherichia sp. MOD1-EC5189
GAGGAAGAGAATAATCTGCACGAAGAGAAAGACGAGGATCGCAAATGAAACGACGTGACACCATCGTGCGCTACACCGCGCCGGAACGTATCAACCACTGGATCACCGCCTTCTGCTTCATCCTGGCGGCGGTGAGCGGCCTGGGCTTTTTGTTCCCTTCCTTCAACTGGTTGATGCAAATCATGGGCACACCGCAGCTGGCGCGCATTCTGCACCCGTTTATCGGCGTGGTTATGTTTGCCTCGTTCATCATCATGTTTTTCCGTTACTGGCATCACAACCTAATCAATCGGGATGATATCTTTTGGGCGAAGAATATTCGTAAGATCGTCGTCAACGAGGAAGTAGGTGACACCGGGCGTTATAACTTCGGTCAGAAATGCGTTTTCTGGGCGGCGATTATTTTCCTGGTCCTGCTGCTGGTGAGCGGTGTGATTATCTGGCGTCCTTATTTTGCGCCTGCTTTCTCAATCCCGGTGATCCGATTCGCGTTAATGCTGCATTCATTTGCCGCAGTGGCGTTAATTGTGGTTATCATGGTGCATATCTACGCCGCCCTTTGGGTGAAAGGCACGATTACCGCCATGGTGGAAGGATGGGTTACCAGCGCCTGGGCGAAGAAACATCACCCACGCTGGTACCGTGAGGTCCGCAAGACAACGGAAAAGAAAGCTGAATGAGTATTCGCATAATCCCGCAAGATGAGCTGGGTTCGAGCGAGAAACGTACGGCGGATATGATTCCGCCGTTATTGTTCCCTCGGCTCAAAAATTTATACAACCGCCGCGCCGAGCGTCTGCGCGAGCTGGCAGAAAATAATCCGCTGGGTGATTACCTGCGCTTTGCTGCGCTTATCGCCCACGCCCAGGAAGTGGTGCTGTACGACCATCCGCTGGAGATGGATCTGACCGCGCGCATTAAAGAAGCCAGCGCACAAGGCAAGCCACCGCTGGATATTCACGTTTTGTCGCGTGATAAGCACTGGCAAAAGCTGCTGATGGCAATGATTGCTGAGCTGAAACCTGAAATGAGCGGCCCGGCGCTGGCAGTGATTGAGAATCTGGAGAAGGCATCAAGCCAGGAGCTGGAAGATATGGCCAGCGCGCTGTTCGCCTCTGATTTCTCGTCCGTCAGCAGCGATAAAGCGCCGTTTATCTGGGCTGCACTGTCACTCTACTGGGCGCAGATGGCCAATCTGATCCCGGGCAAAGCCCGCGCTGAATACGGCGAGCAACGTCAATATTGCCCGGTTTGTGGTTCTATGCCGGTGTCCAGTATGGTGCAAATTGGCACCACTCAGGGTCTGCGTTACCTGCACTGCAACCTGTGTGAAACTGAATGGCACGTAGTGCGCGTAAAATGCAGCAACTGTGAACAGAGCGGCAAACTGCATTACTGGTCGCTGGATGACGAACAGGCCGCGATTAAAGCCGAAAGCTGCGATGACTGTGGCACTTACCTGAAGATTCTTTATCAGGAAAAAGAACCGAAAGTTGAAGCCGTGGCAGATGACCTCGCCTCTCTGGTACTGGATGCGCGAATGGAGCAAGAAGGCTACGCCCGCAGTTCCATTAACCCGTTCCTGTTTCCGGGTGAAGGGGAGTAATCTCTGACGTTTTCCGGGTGACGCTGGTCGCCCGGATTACAGTTCATAGGGTATGACGATACCTGCTATTCCCGCAAAATCTCTCGTATTTTGCGAGGCGTTTTCCAGATATGATGTAACAGTTGCAGTTATTATAAGTTCAAGTAAAACAGCCTTGTATTAATACCAGAATAAGGGCATCTGTTTTTTATATTCAAGAATGAAAAAATTTTTGTCATTCCTTATGCTCCTGACACTCATCATCAACACCAACTACCTCCTCCCTTTGCCTCCCGCCTTTTGCCTTACGCACCGGGAATTGCTGACGTTCCAGATATTGCTCTACCGCTTCGCGTAAAATTGCAGATCGTGAAACCTTACGCCAGCCCCTAAGCTTGTTCAGCCGTTTAATTGCCTCTTCTGATAAA
This sequence comes from Escherichia sp. MOD1-EC5189, assembly GCF_002966045.1. NCBI lineage: Bacteria > Pseudomonadati > Pseudomonadota > Gammaproteobacteria > Enterobacterales > Enterobacteriaceae > Escherichia > Escherichia sp. MOD1-EC5189. Next base: position 2,014 of record NZ_PTRX01000036.1, read on the forward strand.
TGAAGAAAAACCGTATTCATCACCATTACCAATACCTTACATATATTACTCATTAATGTATGTGCGAAAATTACGCCGAAAAATCATTTAAAAAAAGCGGATTTTTGCATGCTGTTTTGTTTTTGCGAGACGTTTTCCAGAAATAATAAGAACGTTGCAGTTGTTTCATTTGTTAATCAAAAATGGTTTGGTTATCGCCCAGGATGAGATATGGGTGCTATAAATATATTATATTCAGGGATATTTATTTTTTGATTGGGTCTTCATTTGCATAATCTGAATGGTGTACCCGAAAAACGTCAGCATCCTAACAGCACCAGGATTTAAGGTGAAATTTAACATCCATCACAGACCGGTCAATGCTGCCGCCAACCGGTCTTTACTTGCTCGTCGTTATAATTTTGTGGGTAACAGTTCGGGAAACAAGGAATTCCTTCCGGAACACCCCGGTATCATCCGATAGCATTGACGTCAATCATCAGCGCGACGGTGAGTTTTTTTAATCGAATCATAGGATGGTAACGTTAAGCACGATTACGGGTCATAGTAAAACTCCTGAGCAGGCGGCACTATGCCGCTTTCACAGGAGTTCTGAATGCTGGTGCTTTCTGTATGGCATAACCATGCCCCTCGCGGCTAAGTGCCTGCACACTTCTCTCTTTGTATGTCATTTTTGCAATGCATTGGCCGAATTCTGGTAATTCTAATGAGTTTTACTCTTCAGACTCCCATCCCTACGGTATACGAGTTAGATTCATGAATGAAATCGACATTTTTAAAAAACGAATCTTGTAAAACATCCGTGTTGATATTACCTTGCAACCCAACATTAAATTTGTTAGAGAGATGAAGAACTCGAATATCAAAAAGGTCTTTTAACATCATTAATTCTTCAGCTGTTAATGACTCGCAACTAAAATATCCCTGTTGATCAAAAAGGTTTTCAATTTCTCCATCATAGGCGAGGCGTTTTTCAATGAGTGTTTGCAACATCGAGTTGCCAAGAACAATGGATATCGTGCGATCTTTCGCAGATTTACACCCCATCACAACGGCAACATTCGTATCCCCCTCAGGGGTTTCATTTAACGCTGTTGCTAAAATGGTGGTCAAACACGCAAACGGTACTGTATTTCTTTCGTGGTTTAACTTATCTACCAATTCATTCCATTTATCAAAAACCGGCCGATATTTTGTTTGTACAGAATTACCCATGTGGCTAAATAATCCAGCCATACGATTTTTTATCATCTCGATATCCGGAGAGTCAGAAATACTTTTCGCATAATACGGGCCTGATGATGTTGCATACATTAAAGCAGCGCCCACACCTGTCACCATGATAGGTGCAACCACGGTTTTGGCAAAGGCGACGCTGCGATGGCTATGCGCTTCACAGTCTAAAGGAATATATTCCACTGGCTGCGGTAAATCCTGGCATGCCTCCCTCATCATTGCGGTATGTTTTACAAACAACGGTTTTTCATTGCCAAAAAAAACTTTCTGCTTAATTGCACTAAGAAAACGCAAATCAAAAATGATTGTTTTTGGTTTATTATTTTTTGGCACATTTCCTATTATCCCGCTAAGAACCTTCCTTGCTGCATGGAGATTTTTTTGCACAGCACATAACACAATTGACGAAGCCTTCTCTACTTCGTTATTGATTTTAATTTTAAAATCTGCCCGATATACGTTGACGGGCAATGTAAGTATATCTGGACTTACATCTTTGGCTGAGTATTTATTGGTGATCGACGGTCGTGAATCCACGAGAAAACTTAGCTGCAAATTATGCTCTATATTATCAGCTGTTTTTGTGGTGTGGTTAAACATAGAGATGCCACCTCTCATTCTTTCACACATATCCTCAACTTTTTCACTTCGTTCTTGTGGCAATTTGGCTTTAACGTTAATTTGATGATTTTTACCGGTGCATTCCTTTACTACAAGAGGAACGTTATCTAAAGTGCCATATAGGCTAATAACGTCACCAGAGTTTTTATCATGTAAGTAAGTTTGATTAATACTCGAGGCATTCACAAAGAGGTCAATATTATAACTGTTTATAACTTCACCTACATCAAATGTGTAGTGCTTACTCTGGAGGCTGCCATCCTTATTTAATTGTATATCAATCAATATATCCCCTGACTTTGTCACCATATCTTTGCCATAAACCATTTGCATAGCCATTTCGAGGAGGTTTTTATCTAACTGATTGCGGGCGTTGAGTAAGCGACTACCAAATAATTTATATACTGTTCCCGTCATTGCCAGCGCTGCGCTTTCTGGTACTTTGCGTTTCCACAGTGAGGTTTCTCTATTTTTGAACAGGTCATATTCATTATTACTCGACAACCCGAGTTTCAGTTCGTTAACACAATCGCACAGTTGCTCCTCACCTTCCATTTTAAGGCAAAGTGAAAAATGATTTAATAGCGTTTGCTTCGGTGATTCATTACTCGTTAGTTGTTTTTCTAAATTAACAATAGAATAACTTTCTTGTTTAATGAGATTAATATTGGCAACCATTACAGCCTCCTTCCCACGGTTTAAGAGCAAACATGCAACATAATTATTTATAACATCCAGAGCAGTAAATGAATGATACTGACAATGATGCCAGTCCATTATCTTTGCATAATGTTTGTTAGCTATAGATTTTAAAAATATTTATGAGAAAAGTATGGCACCAGAGGGGGTTTTGGCTATCAAAAATCGCTCAAACCTGAAGTAAGATGATGAATTAAGCATTATCGGCGATAATTGCCACTCACCTCTACAAATAATATTTAAATGCTCCTGAACAGTGATGTAGCAAGACACGTATGGTGCCAACGAAGAATAAAAATTTATAGCGTTCTTATTCAATATAACCGGAATAGTCAGGGGCTGATGTAAATGACCTGAATGAGTGAGAGAGGCTACACCGCCCCTCTCCATCAGCTACTCTTCTTCGTTCCCGCCCTCTTCATACGGGCCAAATGGCTTCGCGGGGAGAACGATATACGTACCTTCAAACACTGCACCCGGCGTCTCGTCGCCAAAGATTTCGACCTGCATCTGCACCCGTGCTTTTCGTCCGCGCGCCAGACGGTCGAGATCGCCACTTAAGGCACCGAGGTCGGCTACCGCATGAGGTTTGCCGCTAATCGGCTTGCTGTAGCGGATATGCGCATCCGCCAGAATAATCGTTCCGCCGAGGTGGCGTTCACGCAGCATCAGCCAGATAAGCCCCCAACCGGTAAGCGTTGCCAGTGAGAATAAACTCCCGGCAAACAGCGTGTGGTGCGGATTCTGATTGCCGGTTTCCGGCATGGTGGTGATAAATTTTTGCCCGGTATATTGCTGAATGCGCACGCCCATTTTTTCGCTTAGCGGGATATGTTCGTACCACGCCTGTTGCAGCTGCGCGCACCAGTCGCCGCGATGCAGAATGTCATCCAGAGTGGCGACAGGTTTTATCATCAAAAAATGGCGAATCGGCGTGGTGGTTGGCGTGGTGATTTCTCCCTGATTAACAAACCCCAGCTTGGCGAAAAACTCCACCGCGTCTTCGCGGGCGCTACAGGTCACGCGCTTAACACCTTCCTGACGCGCCACCGACTCCAGGGTCATCGCCATCAGCGTTCCTAACCCTTTGTCCTGCACGTCGGGATGAACGGCCATAAAGCGAATGGACGCTTCATTGTCGGCATTAATATACAGTCGGCCTACCGCCACCAGATTACCCTGCTCGTCGACGACCATCTGGTGATGCGCCATCGCATCCCACGCGTCGCGTTCCGAACCTTTCGGTTGATGCAGGGGCTTACGCAACATTTCCCAGCGAAACTGATAGTAACGCTCTAATTCTTCTTCTGTTTGTGGAACCCGAAGGTGATACATAGCGATACTCTCTCTTGTTTCCCGTGACAACCCTGGAAGCTGGCTCATACCTGCAACCAGAATGTTACGGGGCCATCATTGACCAGCGATACCTGCATATCCGCAGCGAAGCGTCCTGTTTGCGTGTTCATCTCTTGCTGACGGCAGCGTTCGACGAAATAGTCATATAACGCCTCTGCGCGATCCGGTGATGCGCCTTTGGAGAAACTTGGGCGCATCCCCCGTTCGGTATCTGCGGCGAGGGTAAACTGGGAAACCACCAGCACACTGCCGCCCGCCTGTTGCACGTTGAGATTCATCTTGCCATCGGCATCGCTGAAGATGCGATAGCCAAGCACACGCTCGCACAGACGGTTTGCTTTCTGTTCGTCGTCATCCTTTTCGACACCCAATAACACCAAAAGTCCCGCGCCAATTTCGCCCGTCACTTCTCCCTCCACGGTGACGCTGGCACGGGTTACGCGTTGAATTAATGCAATCATGGTTCGTCGTCTTCTTCTTGTTCAGCTGCTTGTTTTAGTTTGCGGTATTCCCCGAGAGTGACAGTAATTTCCGCGCCAAGCAAGACGATACACCACGTCCAGTAGACCCAGACGAAGAGAATGGGGATCACCGCCAGCACACCGTAAATGAGCTGATATGAGGGGAACATGGTGATATAAAGCGCGAAACCTTTCTTTCCTGCTTCGAACAGGAGAGCGGCGACAAACGCGCCGACAATCGCGTCGCGATTAGGTACGCGGATAGTAGGAACAATGCTGTAGAGCAACCAAAAGGAGATCCACGACAACAACAGCGGAAAAATACGCAGCACATTGTCAATGACAGTATTGAGATCGCTTGCCCAACGCAGAGAGAGCAGATAGGAGCTGATCGCCAGACTGGCCCCTGCCAGCAGCGGCCCCAGCGTTAAAATCATCCAGTACACGGCAAACGAGTAAATTTTTGGTCGCGCTCGTTTACTGCGCCAGATGGTATTCAACGCGCTATCGATGGAGTACATCAGCAATAATGCTGTGACGATCAGCCCACACGCCCCAACGGCGGTCATCTTGTTGGAATTGGCAACAAATTGTTCGATGTATCGCTGAATAACATCGCCAGTTGCGGGCAGAAAGTTGGCAAAAATGAAGTGACGCAACTGAATACTGACGTCGGAAAACATGGGAAAAGCGGCGAAAAGCGCAAAAACAACGGCAACCAGCGGCACAAGAGAGAGCAACGACACATAGGCAAGATTACCTGCCAGGGTTGTCATGTTGTCCTCATCAATGCGTTGCCAGAGTAGTTTTAGCCAGGCCCATAGTGGACGGGTACGGTGCCTGGCTTTGTCCTGAATGGTTTTTAGCATAACACCTTCGCGAAATAGTCCGGGATGGTGGTTTTATCTTTCACCAGAATGCTGGTAATGCCTAGCTGATTAGCTCCTTCTATATTATCGGCGTTATCGTCGAAAAAGACCGTATCGCTGGGTGAAAAACCTTCCGCCTGCAAAACATGCTGGTAAATTCGTGCTTCAGGTTTGCGCATCCCCAGATCTTGCGACAGATAGATATGGTCAGCAGCATCACGAATTTCCGGGTATTCCTCCGGCCAGAAGGTGGTATGTAGGCGGTTAGTATTGGAAAGCACCACCACACGATGACCCTGCTCACGCAGTTTATGCATGATGGCGATCACTTCCGGGCGCAGCGCGACAAACACCGCCTGCCAACCGTGGGAGAACTGCTCATAGCTTAGCGGCAGGGCCATCTCATGACACAGTGCCTCTGCAAACGCTTCGTCGCTAATTTCCCCGCGCTCATGCTGATGAAACGCCTCGCCCATGTGGAAACTCTTCTTAAGCGTAGCCAGGGGAACCCGCGTTAAATCGCTCCAGGCTCCCAGCACGCGGTTAAAGTCGATATCGACAATCACATTACCTAAATCAAAGATATAGAGCATTTTTGCCTCCTTTCGCGCCACAAGAAATTAACTGTAGCGGGAAAGGATGGGTTTGGCTATGTGGTCAGCTATGAAGCAAGGTCAACGGTCACAAAATTCTACGCGTCTTCCTGGGGAAGGATGATTTCAATTTGGCTGTCTTGTAAACGTGATTTTAGCGCAGCGGGCGGCAGCTCGTCGGTAAAGAGCGCAGTGACCTGTGCCACATTACCAATTTCAACCGCCGCCGAAGCATGATACTTAGTGTGATCGGCGACCAGCAGAATATTTCTCGCGTGCGCCATCATCGTTTTCACCACGTTAGCTTCGTTAACATCAAACTCCATCAACGCGCCATCGCTCTCAATCGCCCCAACGCTTGTTACCAGATAATCAGCCCGAAAATCGGCCACAAAGGAAGCCGCTGAAGGGCCAATGATCCCGCTATTATGAGAGCGCAACGTACCGCCGGGCACCATCACTTCAAAGCGCGGGTTGTGGTACAGAATATGCGCCACACGCAGGCTGTTCGTGATTATCCGCAAATGATTATGGTTAAGTAACGCCCGGGCGACATGTTCGACAGTCGTACCGATGGTGATAAATATTGTCGATCCATCAGGAATATAGTCTGCCACCGCTTCGGCAATCGCTTTTTTCTCTTCAGTTTGCGAAACCTCACGCTGTTCGAACGCCGTATTAACGACGCTGGAGGCCCGACCCGCGCCACCGTGATGGCGCGTGATCAGCCCTTGCTCGCTTAATTTACGAATATCCCGGCGGACCGTCTGCGTGGAAACATCCAGCAGATTTGCCAGCTCATCAATATTCATATACCCACGCTCGGCGATCAGCATGAGGAGTTGGTCGTGCCGCGGGTTACCGGTTAGTTCGGTAAGGCTCATGAAAATTCCTCGAAAAACCATCACCCTGGCATTTTATACAAAAAGTGACAAAAAAGATCGGGTTTGATCACAGTCAGGGATCCCGGCACGCCCACCGGGACGCGTGCATTTTAACGCCGCCACACCGCTGGCAAAGCGGACGGAATCCGCTAAATCTCCACCTGTTGCCAGCGCCACCGCCAATGCGCCGTGAAAAACATCGCCCGCACCGGTAGTATCTACCACATCAACTTTGAAAGCTGGCTGATGCTGTCGCCCGCCATTCTCCAGCCAGTCACAGCCTGCACTGCCCTGAGTAACATAGACATGTCCATTTGTGAGCGTTTGTGCCTGTTTTAGGGCACTCGCCATCTCTTTCACGCCCGTTAGCCGCGCCAGACCCGGTTCTGAAAAAGCAGCATGATCGCTTAACGCCACCAGCTCACTGATATCCTGCGGCGTAATATCACCGTCCAGCACGGTCATCACGCCCACCTGCCGCGCCAGAGTGAAGGCTTTTTTTGCGCCGTCGTGCCAGCGTACATCTGCCAGCACCACGTCCCACTGAGAGAAATCAATTTCCTCCAACCACTCTGCGTCAGGCAGCAGGTCCGGGCTGGGATAGTTAATGATGATTCGCTCGCCTTTGGCATCCACCATGATGGCGGATTGCGAAGATTTCGCCTGGTTATACCGCTTGGTGTAACGGGTGTTAACGCCCCAGGATTCCAGCTCTGCCAGCAGGCTGTTTCCCGTGTCGTCGTCACCGACGCGACCAATAAAATCGACCTGCGCACCCAGTCTGGCCGCCGCAACTGCTGCTGTAGCCGCTGGCCCGCCGCCAACTTCCGTATAATTTTTCGCCACGTATTTACCGCTCTCCGTCGGCAACCCTTCCACGTAATAGATGCGATCCATCACGGTAATTCCTACACAAGCAACACGAATCATGGTCATTCCTTAAGCATTTTGGGATGCGTTCATTTTAATTTCACCAATTGTTTAAAAAGTGACGGCTGTCAATTTTTTGACGATAAATTACAAATACGATCAAAAACAGACAAGCAAGGCATGTCATAAATGACAAAAAGTGACATCACTGTATTCAGGAGAGGGTTATGGCAGCAATCGCGTTTATCGGTTTAGGACAAATGGGTTCGCCAATGGCGAGCAATTTATTGCAGCAAGGGCATCAACTTTGCGTCTTCGATGTGAATGCCGAAGCCGTACAGCATCTGGTAGACAAAGGGGCGACTCCCGCTGCTAACCCAGCGCAGGCCGCTAAAGATGCCGAATTTATCATTACCATGTTGCCGAATGGCGATCTGGTGCGCAGCGTGTTGTTCGGTGAAAACGGCATTTGCGAAAGCTTATCTACCGATGCGCTGGTCATTGATATGTCGACCATCCATCCGCTGCAAACCGATAAATTGATTGCCGATATGCAAGCCAAAGGCTTCAGCATGATGGATGTTCCGGTTGGCCGTACTTCCGCAAATGCCATTACCGGTACTCTGCTCCTGTTGGCTGGCGGCACTGCTGAACAAGTTGAACGCGCCACGCCGATCCTGATGGCGATGGGCAGCGAGTTGATCAACGCGGGCGGTCCGGGCATGGGGATCCGCGTTAAGCTTATCAACAACTACATGAGCATCGCGCTCAATGCGTTGTCGGCAGAAGCCGCCGTTTTGTGCGAAGCCCTGAATCTTCCCTTCGATGTTGCCGTCAAGGTAATGAGCGGTACTGCCGCCGGTAAAGGCCACTTCACCACTTCCTGGCCGAACAAAGTCCTCAGTGGAGATCTTTCTCCCGCCTTCATGATCGATCTTGCCCATAAGGATCTTGGCATCGCCCTCGATGTTGCCAACCAGTTGCATGTGCCGATGCCGCTGGGGGCCGCCTCACGGGAGGTTTATAGCCAGGCGCGCGCAGCAGGTCGCGGTCGCCAGGACTGGTCCGCCATTCTGGAGCAGGTCCGTGTCAGTGCCGGGATGACTGCCAAAGTAAAAATGTAACGACTGGATAAAGGAATAAATGAATGAATAAGTACACCATCAACGACATTACGCGCGCATCGGGCGGTTTTGCCATGCTGGCAGTCGATCAGCGCGAAGCCATGCGCATGATGTTTGCCGCGGCTGGCGCACCCGCTCCAGTAGCCGATAGCGTTTTAACTGATTTCAAAGTTAACGCCGCGAAGACGCTTTCACCTTATGCATCGGCGATTCTGGTAGATCAACAATTCTGCTACCGCCAGGTGGTTGAGCAAAACGCGATTGCCAAAAGTTGCGCCATGATTGTCGCCGCCGATGAGTTCATCCCTGGCAACGGTATTCCGGTAGATAGCGTAGTCATTGACCGCAAAATCAACCCGCTACAAATCAAACAAGACGGCGGTAAAGCCTTAAAACTGCTGGTGCTGTGGCGTAGCGATGAAGATGCGCAGCAACGCCTGAATATGGTGAAAGAGTTCAACGAACTGTGCCATTCAAACGGTCTGGTGAGCATCATTGAGCCGGTTGTTCGCCCGCCGCGTCGTGGCGATAAATTCGATCGCGAACAAGCGATCATCGATGCCGCTAAAGAGCTGGGCGACAGTGGCGCTGACCTCTACAAAGTTGAAATGCCGCTTTATGGCAAAGGTCCGCAACAAGAGCTTCTCAGTGCTTCACAACGTCTGAATGACCATATCAATATGCCGTGGGTGATCCTCTCATCCGGCGTCGACGAAAAACTGTTCCCGCGTGCCGTACGCGTGGCAATGACAGCGGGTGCATCGGGCTTCCTGGCTGGTCGTGCCGTCTGGGCATCGGTTGTCGGTTTACCGGACAACGAACTGATGCTGCGTGACGTTTGCGCACCGAAATTACAACAACTTGGCGATATCGTCGACGAAATGATGGCTAAACGCCGTTAACATGAGGATACAAAAATGAAATGGTTTAACACCTTAAGTCACAACCGTTGGCTGGAACAGGAAACCGATCGCATCTTTGATTTTGGTAAAAATTCCGTAGTACCGACTGGCTTTGGCTGGTTAGGCAATAAAGGGCAAATCAAAGAAGAGATGGGCACCCATCTGTGGATCACCGCCCGTATGTTGCACGTGTATTCCGTTGCTGCGGCGATGGGTCGACCTGGCGCTTACTCGTTGGTTGATCATGGTATCAAAGCCATGAACGGCGCACTGCGCGATAAAAAATATGGCGGCTGGTATGCCTGTGTCAATGACGAGGGCGTGGTGGATGCCTCCAAACAGGGCTATCAACACTTCTTTGCCCTGCTGGGTGCCGCCAGTGCCGTCACAACGGGTCACCCGGAAGCGCGTAAGCTGCTCGATTACACCATTGAAATTATCGAGAAATACTTCTGGAGCGAAGAAGAGCAGATGTGCCTGGAATCCTGGGACGAAGCCTTCAGCAAAACCGAAGAGTACCGCGGCGGCAATGCCAATATGCACGCGGTGGAAGCTTTCTTGATTGTTTATGACGTAACGCATGACAAAAAATGGCTGGATCGCGCGATTCGCGTGGCTTCCGTCATTATCCACGACGTCGCCAGAAATAATCATTATCGCGTTAACGAGCACTTCGATACCCAGTGGAATCCGCTGCCAGATTACAACAAAGATAACCCGGCGCACCGCTTCCGCGCATTCGGAGGCACGCCGGGCCACTGGATCGAATGGGGCCGTTTAATGCTGCACATTCACGCGGCCCTGGAAGCCCGTTGCGAACAACCGCCAGCATGGCTGCTAGAAGATGCCAAAGGTCTGTTCAACGCTACCGTGCGTGATGCCTGGGCACCCGATGGCGCGGACGGGATTGTTTATACCGTTGACTGGGAAGGAAAACCGGTGGTCCGCGAACGTGTGCGTTGGCCTATCGTCGAAGCGATGGGTACGGCCTACGCGCTCTACACCGTCACTGGCGATCGCCAGTACGAAACCTGGTATCAGACATGGTGGGACTACTGCATTAAGTACCTGATGGACTACGAAAACGGTTCCTGGTGGCAGGAGCTGGATGCGGACAACAAGGTCACCACCAAAGTCTGGGATGGTAAACAGGATATTTACCACCTGCTGCATTGCCTGGTGATCCCGCGTATCCCGTTAGCACCAGGCCTGGCTCCGGCAGTTGCGGCGGGTCTGCTGGACGTGAATGCCAAATAACTGACTGAAAACCCTAACCCTCTCCCCAAAGGGGAGAGGGGACCGCCCGGCGCAGTTTTTTGGTTTGACATCAGCCTCATGGGAGGCTGTATGCCGTTTTTTAATTAAGGTGCCTCGTATGCAAATCACCAACATGCATTGCAGTGGACAAACCGTTTCACTTGCCGCGGGGGATTATCACGCGACTATCGTGACGGTTGGTGCTGGTCTGGCTGAATTAACTTTTCAGGGTTGTCATTTAGTCATCCCGCACAAACCCGAAGAGATGCCGCTGGCGCATCTGGGTAAAGTGCTTATTCCGTGGCCGAACCGGATCGCCAACGGCTGTTACCGCTATCGGGGACAGGAATATCAGTTACCCATTAATGAACATAGTTCAAAAGCCGCTATTCACGGGCTGCTTGCCTGGCGAGACTGGCAAATTAGCGAATTAACCGCCACCAGCGTTACCCTGACAGCTTTTCTACCGCCCAGTTACGGCTATCCGTTTATGCTGGCTTCGCAGGTTGTTTATTCGCTCAATGCTCGCACGGGCCTTTCCGTTGAGATCGCAAGCCAGAATATTGGTACTGTGACCGCACCTTATGGTGTGGGTATTCATCCTTATTTAACCTGCAACTTAACATCTGTTGATGACTATCTTTTCCAGCTTCCGGCAGAACAGGTTTATGCCGTCGATGAGCACGCAAATCCGACAACGCTTCACCACGTTGATGAGCTGAATTTAAATTTCACGCGGGCGACAAAAATAGCCGCGACAAAAATAGACCATACCTTTAAAACCGCTAATGATCTGTGGGAAATGACCATTACCCATCCACAGCAGGCGCTGTCGGTGAGTCTCTGTTCCGATCAACCCTGGGTGCAGGTTTATAGCGGCGAAAAATTACAGCGTCAGGGACTGGCAGTTGAACCTATGAGTTGCCCGCCTAACGCCTTTAATTCCGGCACCGATTTATTATTACTGGAACCAGGAAAAACGCATCGCCTGTTTTTTAATATTCACGGGCAGCACAATTAATTTCATTAAGAAAAAAACGAGATCATTGTTTAGGGTTGTATTTACACAACAGGAAATATTATGGACTTTTTTACGTTATTTTCGCCAGATGGGGCCATGCTGGAAACAAACGTGGTATGTATCGTTATCGCGTTGATGTTTCTTTATACCTTTGTGGGGATATGCGCGGGATTTGGTGGCGGTTTAACCACCATGCCACTCGTCACGTTAATGCTCCCCGTAAAAATGGCAACACCACTTTCGGTAATTGTCGGCACCGCAACCGCCTTGTACGCCACCTGGCTATCACGCAAAGAAACGGATTGGCGCTCGGCAATGGTGCTGATTATTTTCTCGTTTCTGGGAATACCCGTCGGTTTATATGCGCTGTCATATTTACCCGACCATTTTATGAAAGTGGGCTTAGGTGGATTTCTTATCCTCTACTCCTTTTACAGCATGTTTATTCCTCGCTTGCCGATTTATGACCGTAACTGGATCGCCGCACCTATCGGCGCAGTAGCTGGCGCATTAGGCGCGGCGTTCTCAACCAACGGACCGCCGATGGTTATCTACGGTATGCTGCGTAACTTAGGCCCGGCGGCATTTCGCGGCACACTGAACGCCTTCTTCACCGCAAACAACATCGCGGTGATCGGCGGGCTGGCGACCAGCGGAATTTTGACTGTTTCTATCTTTAAACTGGTGCTGTTTTGTATTCCCACCATGATCCTCGGTTCACTGATTGGACAATATGTGCATAAACGCATTTCGGTCAAAGTGTTTCGTGTGATGGTCTTTTTATTGTTGATTGCCTCCGGTTCTATGTTGATAAAAGGTGCGTTGGGAATTCCCGCCGCTGCCGCACTTCTGCCTCCGTTTACCTTGTTAGTTATACTGCAACTGGCATTTGGTAAAAAAGTGGCGGCAATCCGCCGGGCTGAAGAAAGTAAATAATCACTTGCGCGGGTTTTAATTTATACCCGCACACATTCTTTGATTAATGAAACCTGTAATAACAGGATGGCATGAAATATTAGTTTTATACTCTATGGAGATTATTTATGGATACGCCACGCCCACAGTTATTAGATTTTCAATTTCATCAGAATAACGACAGTCTTACCCTACGTTTTCATGGCCGTCTTATTTTAACCCATAGTAAAGATAATCCTTGTTTATGGATTGGCTCAGGTATAGCGGATATCGATATGTTCCGCGGTAATTTCAGCATTAAAGATAAATTGCAGGAGAAGATTGCGCTCACCGACGCCATCGTCAGCCAGTCACCGGATGGCTGGTTAATCCATTTCAGCCGTGGTTCTGACATTAGCGCCACGCTGCGTATCTCTGCCGACGATCAGGGCCGTTTATTGCTGGAACTACAAAACGACAACCATCACCACAACCGCATCTGGCTGCGTCTTGCCGCACAACCAGAGGACCATATCTACGGCTGCGGCGAACAATTCTCCTACTTTGATCTGCGCGGCAAACCGTTCCCGCTATGGACCAGTGAACAAGGCGTTGGTCGCAACAAACAAACCTATGTCACCTGGCAGGCCGACTGCAAAGAGAACGCGGGCGGCGACTATTACTGGACTTTCTTCCCGCAGCCTACTTTTGTCAGCACGCAGAAGTATTACTGCCATGTTGATAACAGTTGCTACATGAACTTCGACTTTAGTGCCCCGGAATACCATGAACTGGCGCTGTGGGAAGACAAAGCAACGCTGCGTTTTGAATGTGCTGATACATACATCTCCCTGCTGGAAAAATTAACCGCACTGCTGGGACGCCAGCCAGAACTGCCCGACTGGATTTATGACGGAGTAACGCTCGGTATTCAGGGCGGGACGGAAGTGTGCCAGAAAAAACTGGACACCATGCGTAACGCGGGTGTGAAGGTTAACGGCATCTGGGCGCAGGACTGGTCCGGGATCCGTATGACCTCTTTTGGCAAACGCGTAATGTGGAACTGGAAGTGGAACAGTGAAAACTACCCACAGTTAGATTCCCGCATCAAGCAATGGAAAGAAGAAGGCGTGCAGTTCCTCGCCTACATCAACCCGTATGTTGCCAGCGATAAGGACCTCTGCGCCGAGGCGGCTTCACACGGCTATCTGGCAAAAGATGCCTGTGGCGGTGACTATCTGGTGGAGTTTGGTGAGTTCTATGGCGGCGTTGTCGATTTGACCAATCCTGAAGCCTATTCCTGGTTCAAAGAAGTCATCAAGAAAAACATGATCGAATTGGGCTGCGGCGGCTGGATGGCAGATTTTGGCGAATACTTGCCGACCGATACGTACCTGCATAACGGCGTTAGCGCCGAAATTATGCATAACGCCTGGCCCGCACTGTGGGCGAAATGTAACTACGAAGCCCTTGAAGAAACGGGCAAGCTTGGCGAGATCCTTTTCTTTATGCGCGCCGGTTCTACCGGTAGCCAGAAATACTCCACCATGATGTGGGCAGGCGACCAGAACGTCGACTGGAGTCTCGACGATGGCCTGGCGTCGGTTGTTCCGGCGGCGCTCTCGCTGGCGATGACCGGGCATGGCCTGCATCACAGTGACATTGGCGGTTACACCACCCTGTTTGAGATGAAGCGCAGCAAAGAGCTGCTGCTACGCTGGTGCGATTTCAGCGCCTTCACGCCGATGATGCGCACCCACGAAGGTAACCGTCCTGGCGACAACTGGCAGTTTGACGGCGACGCGGAAACCATCGCCCATTTTGCCCGTATGACCACCGTCTTCACCACCCTGAAACCTTACCTGAAAGAGGCCGTCGCACAGAACGCGAAGTCCGGCCTGCCGGTTATGCGCCCGCTGTTCCTGCATTACGAAGACGACGCGCAGACCTACACCCTGAAATATCAGTACCTGTTAGGTCGCGACATTCTGGTCGCTCCGGTGCATGAACAAGGCCGTAGCGACTGGACGCTCTATCTGCCGGAGGATAACTGGGTCCACGCCTGGACAGGTGAAGCGTTTCGGGGCGGGGAAGTTACCGTTAATGCGCCCATCGGTAAACCGCCGGTCTTTTATCGCGCCGATAGCGAATGGGCGGCACTGTTCGCGTCGTTAAAAAGCATCTAATCACGTCCGCCCGTGGGGAAACTCACGGGCAAAGGGAGAACAACGATGAGTCACATCACAACGGAAGATCCGGCTACTTTACGTCTGCCCTTTAAAGAGAAACTCTCTTACGGTATCGGCGATCTGGCCTCTAACATCCTGCTGGATATCGGCACGCTTTATCTTTTGAAGTTTTATACCGACGTTCTGGGGCTGCCCGGCACCTATGGCGGCATTATCTTTTTGATCTCGAAATTCTTTACCGCCTTTACCGACATGGGTACCGGCATCATGCTGGATTCCCGACGCAAGATCGGCCCAAAAGGCAAGTTCCGTCCTTTTATTCTGTATGCGTCATTCCCAGTCACTTTACTGGCGATCGCCAACTTTATCGGTACGCCGTTCGATGTCACCGGTAAAACGGTGATGGCCACTATTCTGTTTATGCTTTACGGACTGTTTTTCAGCATGATGAACTGCTCCTACGGCGCAATGGTCCCCGCTATCACCAAAAACCCCAACGAACGCGCATCGCTGGCAGCATGGCGTCAGGGTGGCGCTACATTGGGCCTGCTGCTGTGTACGGTGGGATTCGTGCCGGTTATGAATCTTATCGAAGGCAATCAGCAACTTGGCTATATCTTCGCCGCCACGCTGTTTTCACTGTTCGGCCTGCTGTTTATGTGGATCTGCTATTCGGGCGTGAAAGAGCGTTATGTCGAAACACAACCTGCAAATCCGGCGCAAAAGCCAGGCCTGCTGCAATCTTTCCGTGCGATTGCCGGTAACCGCCCACTGTTCATTTTGTGCATTGCCAACCTCTGTACCTTAGGGGCGTTTAACGTCAAGCTCTCCATTCAGGTCTATTACACCCAGTACGTGCTTAACGATCCCATCCTGTTGTCATATATGGGATTTTTCAGCATGGGCTGTATTTTCATCGGCGTGTTCCTGATGCCTGGCGCAGTCAGACGTTTTGGTAAGAAGAAGGTCTATATCGGCGGACTGCTGATCTGGGTGCTGGGCGATCTGCTCAACTATTTCTTCGGCGGCGGCTCGGTCAGCTTTGTGGCGTTCTCCTGCCTGGCGTTCTTCGGCTCAGCGTTTGTTAACAGCCTGAACTGGGCGCTGGTTTCTGACACCGTCGAGTACGGCGAGTGGCGCACCGGTGTGCGTTCGGAAGGAACGGTCTACACCGGCTTCACCTTCTTTCGCAAAGTGTCTCAGGCGCTGGCTGGTTTCTTCCCCGGCTGGATGCTGACGCAAATCGGCTATGTGCCAAACGTGGCGCAGGCTGACCATACCATCGAAGGTTTACGCCAGCTGATCTTCATCTACCCAAGCGCACTGGCGGTAGTCACCATTGTGGCGATGGGTTGCTTCTACAGTCTGAACGAGAAAATGTACGTCCGCATTGTTGAAGAGATAGAAGCCCGTAAACGCACGGCGTAATTATAATAAACAACGCCCTGCGGGGCGTTATAAGGAGTGATTATGTCTGACCATAATCCACTGACATTAAGACTGAATCTGCGGGAAAAAATCGCTTATGGTATGGGCGACGTCGGTTCGAATTTAATGCTTAGCATCGGCACTCTGTATCTCCTCAAATTTTATACCGATGAATTAGGGATGCCTGCTTACTATGGCGGGATTATCTTTCTGGTGGCAAAATTCTTTACCGCGTTTACCGATATGCTCACCGGATTTTTACTCGACTCGCGGAAAAATATTGGGCCTAAAGGCAAATTTCGTCCCTTTATTTTATATGCAGCGGTTCCGGCGGCGTTAATTGCAACGCTCCAGTTTATCGCCACCACTTTTAGTTTGCCGATTAAAACGACGATTGCCACCGCGCTGTTTATGATGTTTGGACTTTCATACAGTCTGATGAACTGCTCGTATGGCGCGATGATCCCAGCAATTACCAAAAACCCCAATGAGCGCGCGCAGCTTGCGGCTTACCGCCAGGGTGGTGCAACCATAGGGCTATTGATTTGTACCGTAGCATTTATTCCATTGCAGTCGCTTTTTTCTGACTCCACTGTCGGTTATGCCTGCGCGGCACTGATGTTCTCCATTGGTGGCTTTATTTTTATGATGCTGTGCTACAGAGGCGTCAAAGAGCATTATGTGGACACGACGCCAACCGGACATAAAGCCAGTATTCTCAAATCTTTTTGCGCGATATTTCGTAATCCGCCATTGCTGGTTTTATGCATTGCTAACCTGTGTACCCTGGCGGCATTTAATATCAAACTGGCGATTCAGGTCTATTACACCCAGTATGTGCTGAATGATATTAACTTATTGTCGTGGATGGGATTCTTCAGTATGGGATGCATCCTCATCGGCGTATTACTGGTGCCACTAACTGTAAAATATTTTGGTAAAAAACAGGTTTATTTGGCTGGCATGGTGCTGTGGGCGGTGGGCGATATCCTGAATTATTTCTGGGGCGGTAACTTTTTCACTTTCGTCATGTTCTCTTGTGTCGCTTTTTTTGGTACGGCCTTTGTAAACAGCCTGAACTGGGCGCTGGTACCGGATACCGTAGATTATGGTGAATGGAAAACAGGTATACGTGCCGAAGGTTCTGTTTATACCGGTTATACCTTCTTTCGTAAAATTTCAGCCGCACTTGCTGGCTTCTTGCCAGGCATTATGCTGACGCAAATCGGTTATGTTCCCAACATCGCGCAAAGCGATGCAACATTACAGGGTTTGCGTCAGCTCATTTTTATTTGGCCTTGTGCGCTGGCGATAATTGCTGCATTGACGATGGGATTCTTTTACACGCTCAATGAGAAACGTTTTGCGTTAATTATTGAGGACATCAACCAACGTAAAAATAAAGAGATTGAGACAAAAGAAAAAACTGCTTCCGTAACGTTATAAATGTCAATAGCCGCTATTTCCATCCTGATGGGTGGCGGCCCCCCTACGTTAAAAAAATGGACTTATTATGAAAAAGATTAATGCAATAATTTTATTATCTTCTCTGACCTCTGCATCGGTATTCGCTGGCGCATATGTTGAAAACAGGGAGGCATATAATCTCGCCTCCGATCAGGCAGAAATTATGCTACGTGTAGGTTATAACTTCGATATGGGCGCGGGTATCATGTTAACCAATACCTATAATTTTCAGAGAGAAGATGAGCTTAAACATGGATATAACGAAATCGAAGGCTGGTATCCGTTATTTAAACCAACCGATAAATTAACCATCCAGCCAGGTGGCTTAATTAATGATAAAAGCACCGGTTCCGGTGGTGCAGTATATCTGGACGTCAACTATAAATTTGTACCATGGTTTAATCTGACAGTGCGAAATCGCTATAACCATAATAACTACAGTTCAACAGATTTGAACGGGGAGCTGGATAATAATGACACCTATGAAATTGGTACCTACTGGAATTTCAAAATCACCGATAAATTCTCCTATACATTTGAGCCACATTATTTCATACGCATAAATGACTTCAATAGCAGCAATGGAAAAGATCATCATTGGGAAATCACTAATACCTTCCGTTACCGTATTAATGAACACTGGCTGCCTTATTTCGAATTACGCTGGTTAGATCGTAATATAGAACCATACCATCGCGAGCAAAACCAGATTCGTATCGGGACGAAGTATTTCTTCTGATGTGAAACTGCCGGATGCGGCGTAAACGCCTTATCCGGCCTACGGTTGATACGGTTTTCATTGGCCGGATTAAACACATCCGGCCATTAATCAAGCTTCAGCCGCCAGCATCTCTTTCTTACGTTGGCTAATACGCTTAACCAGCATTACGGAAACCACCGCACCACAGAATGCGAAGCAGGCCATAATGCCAAACACGATTTTGTAGCCAATAATCCCCGGATTTAAATCCAGAATGTAACCATACAGACTGAAGCAGAACATCGCCGGGGCGTAACCGATAAAGCTACCCAACGCCATCGCCGCGCCTGTTTTATTTTCAGCAATTTTTGCTTCGCCGATAGGTGCAAAAAATACGGCTCGCTGTGTAAAGACTATCGCGCCAAAGCCTAATGTACAGGCCATCCCTAAATAGACCGGCATACTTTCGTGCGGCAGCATAATCAACAGTACGAGCGCAGCGGTACTGATGATAAAGGTGTAGCATAGATATTTACTCGGCGATTTCAGGATCTTATCTGAAATCATGCCACCAATCGGTCCACCGATCATTTTCAGACAGTATTGGTTAATGATGCCGTAAGCACCCACCAGCGCAACGGGCAGCAGATAGATGTTTTTCAGGAATGGAATGAAGAATGTCAGGCCACAGTAAACCGCGTAAACGAAGAAGACGTTGAAAGCGATAAGCCAGATGGTTTTATCTCTCAGCACCGAAGTCATACTGGTGTTTTGCGATGCTTCGTCTTCTTTTTTCACCTCCACGGACGGTGCCTCTTCTTTGTCATTGAGTACAAAGAAAATGATAACGCCCACGGCAATCACAATAAGGGAATAGAACCAGATACCCGCTTTAAAGCCCAACAAGCCACTGCCAAACCAGGTAAATACTGCCAACGCAGAAAATGCCACCACAGTATCGACAATTCCACGCCCTGTTTCGAAGAAGCCAAACAAACGACCTTGTTGTTCGCTATTGCCCAGTCGACTTACCGACTTGAGCAAGACAGGCCAGTTCATCATGTCGCAGGTAACGCCAAATAGCGCCCAGACAAAGAGGATGCCCCAATACCCCGGCATTGTCGTCAAATAAACACCCAGTAATCCCGTCACAATGAGGGAGAATGACATGGTGTATCTGCGCGGTAGTTTATCGGCAAAATAAATAGACAGAAAAAAGCCCACTGTGGTGACAAATGAGTTTACCGACATAGCATTACCAATTTGACCATTGGTCAAATGGAAATATTCCTGCATCGGGATATAAAACGCATCTTTCAACGACGGTAATTTATAAATTGTACCGCCACACAGTGTTAATAGACTAAATAACGCCCATTTCTTTTTCGTGAGCATAACATCCCCTAAGCGATTTTGAAAATCACTGTTCTAAAGGCAATAAGATACCGGCCATTCTTATGGAATGGTTTTTATTAACAGCGGATGAGTTAAAGCTTATTAGTGGTTCAGAAGATGGCTTGCCTCTTGTTTGATTTGTTGTAGTACGTTACGCACATGATTTATCTGATTAATTGCATCTTCTTTTTCTTTACGTAACCGCGCATCCAGTAAATGATTTTGTGGTAGTGGTGTTTCACTCATCTGGCGATAAGGGATCCACGGATTATCATCTTCGTCTTCAAAGCGGAACGCCGGAGCATAATAATCAACCTCTTCTTCCAAGCCATATGCCGTCACCTGTGGCTCATCATCACCCAAGCAGATAAGGTGCGTTAATAATTCTTTAAATGGCATATCTCCCTGACCTGAAATACAGGCTTTATGTCCCAGACCACCTTGTTCTTTAACAATCAAGGCATCTTTGATATGCACCTGAGTAATATGTGGTGCCATCGTTTTTAAAGCGTCTATGGGATGCTCATTCGCATTGATCATATTCGCAAAATCAAACAGTAAGGAAAGTGATTTCATCTCACTGTCTTTGACCAGCGACACCAGTTCATGGCTTTTTAAATCTTCATGCTGTTCGATCGTAAAGGTCAGGCCGCTGTCCCTATATGTTTCCCGAACATAGGCAATATCGTTAGCAATGATCGATAATACGTCGCGTAAATTACCTTCATAACGCGGATAAAAACGCACGGACGATGCCCCGGTTTTCAACGCAATGGCGACGGCTTCGTCAATAGATGCCTTATCTGAAGCGCTGGTTTCAATATGAATATCAAGGTTCAGATGGCGGGCTTTATCGCCAAAGGCAGAGAGTTCTTTATCTGCCATATTGCCCAAAGAAAAACGTTCGCCATCCAGAACATGAATTTTTACGCCTCGCAGATTATTTTCACTCGCAATATCAAGTAAATCAGCTGGCAATACTCTTTCCAGCCGCATATTTAAATGAAAAGCGTAGGCATGCAAATAAAGAGGAAGAGTATCGACACGTTGTAGAATCTTTCTTGCGTTATTTATTGTCACCATAAAACACCTACAGATTAATGATGAGATCCACGGCCTCAAATCGCCAATATTCAATATCTATCTGGACAATATTGCCTTGCTGGTCGGCGCGATGTTTTTCAATTAAGATCGCAGGCATGCCCGCTGAACCGCCAAGAAACTTACTGATATCACCCGGCATTCTGACGGGTTTGAAAAGCAATTTTTTTACTACCGTCTCTTTTTGGTAGCATTTTTCCCAGACTGAAGAAAATGAGTGGTTTTCAAGTTGCTCTATAAAACCTGGGGCAACTTCAGGATTAATATATGTTTCGTGATAGAAAACTTTATGTCCTTCCAGCGCCCCCCAGCCGGTAATGCGATAGAGTTCAGTTGATGGCGTCACTGCAACCAGTGGCGCGAGCGTCTCGGGAATGTCGCTGGTACGGCTTTTCTCAGTAAAGCCCCAGGAAGGTTCCCGCCCTTGCTCAATTGCGGCCCGCTGAAAGCTCGCCGACAGCTCCGGACTGTAATTAAATCGCGGCTGAGTCACGAACCACCCTTTACGATCCTTACGGAAAATTTTGGATTCTGCCTCAAGGTTCAGCAACGCCTGGCGTAACGTCATACGTTTAATGCCCAGCAACTCTCCCAGCTCTCTTTCTGAAGGGAGTTTTCCACCCGGCGTGGTGATGCCATCTTTCAACCACCGATCCAGTTTCTCTTTTGCATTTTCTACGGTGGATTGATTCTCCGCCATTGTTTAATCCTTTTGGTTTAAACCAGATGAGGCATCTTACGCTTACGCCAAAAAAGAAAGCAATTAACAGCGTATGACTTTGCAGATAATTGTGACAAAGCTCTCTATTGACGTAACCACAAACTTATAAGGGAGATACTCGCACTGGTGAGAACTTACGACAGGCAAAAAAAAACCTGCCATCGCTGGCAGGTTTTTATGACTAAAAAACGAAATTAATCGTCTTTCGGTGCGCGGTTGGCACGACGACGATCGTTTTCCGTCAGGTGACGTTTACGAATACGGATAGAGGTCGGAGTCACTTCTACCAGTTCGTCATCATCGATGAACTCCAGCGCTTGTTCCAGCGTCATGCGGATAGGCGGAACCAGAACAACGGCTTCGTCAGTACCGGAAGCACGCATGTTGGTCAGTTTCTTACCGGTCAGGCAGTTTACAGTCAGGTCGTTAGAGCGGCTGTGAATACCGATAATCTGACCTTCGTAAACTTCTGCACCGTGACCGAGGAACAGCTTACCGCGATCCTGCAGACCGAACAACGCGAACGCTACCGCTTTACCCTGACCGTTAGAGATCAGTACACCGTTCTGACGCTGACCCACTTCACCCGGACGTACGTCGTCATAGTGGCTGAAGGTGGAGTACAACAGACCCGTACCAGAGGTCATGGTCATGAACTCAGAACGGAAGCCAATCAGACCACGGCTTGGGATCACGTAGTCGAGACGTACGCGGCCTTTACCGTCTGGATTCATGTTTTTCAGGTCGCCTTTACGTTCGCCCAGCGCCTGCATCACAGAACCCTGATGCTGTTCTTCAACGTCCAGAGTCACGTTTTCATACGGCTCTTGTTTACGACCGTCGATTTCACGGAAGATAACTTTCGGACGGGATACCGCCAGTTCGAAACCTTCACGACGCATGTTTTCGATAAGAACAGACAAGTGCAGTTCGCCACGACCAGAAACGCGGAACGCATCGGCGTCTTCAGTTTCTTCTACGCGCAGCGCAACGTTGTGTACCAGTTCTTTGTTCAGACGATCCAGGATCTGACGAGACGTTACGAACTTACCTTCTTTACCGCAGAACGGCGAGGTGTTAACGCAGAAGAACATAGAAACGGTCGGCTCATCAACGGAGAGTGCCGGCAGCGCTTCAACGTTTTGCGTGTCGCAAACGGTGTCAGAAATGTTCAGTTCGCCCAGGCCCGTGATCGCCACGATATCGCCAGCTTCCGCCAGATCGGTTTCGATACGTTCCAGACCGAGGTGGCCCAGCACTTTACCGACTTTCGCGTTGCGGGTTTTGCCTTCGCTATCGATGATAGTGACCTGCTGGTTCGGCTTCACTTTACCGCGCTTGATGCGGCCAATGCCGATAACGCCAACATAGCTGTTGTAATCGAGCTGAGAAATCTGCATCTGGAACGGACCGTCAAGGTCAACGTCCGGCGCAGGAACGTGGTCAACAATTGCCTGATACAGCGGGGTCATGTCTTCCGCCATATCTTCGTGGTCCAGACCGGCGATACCGTTCAGCGCAGAAGCGTAAACGATCGGGAAGTCCAGCTGCTCGTCGGTCGCGTCGAGGTTAACGAACAGGTCGAATACCTGATCCACAACCCAGTCAGGACGCGCGCCAGGGCGGTCAACTTTGTTGATAACAACAATCGGCTTCAGGCCATAAGCAAACGCTTTTTTGGTTACGAAGCGCGTTTGCGGCATCGGGCCGTCAAATGCGTCAACCACCAGCAGCACTGAGTCTACCATGGACATTACACGTTCAACTTCACCACCGAAGTCGGCGTGCCCCGGGGTATCAACGATGTTGATACGGTAATCATTCCATTTGATAGCGGTGTTTTTCGCGAGGATGGTAATCCCACGCTCTTTCTCCAAATCGTTGGAGTCCATCACGCGCTCTTGGGTTTCGGCACGAGAGTCGAACGTACCGGATTGTTGGAGCAGCTTGTCTACCAGGGTGGTTTTACCATGGTCTACGTGCGCGATGATGGCGATATTACGCAATTTTTCGATCACAACTTTGCCTCAGGCATTAGAAATAGCGCGTTATTGTACACGGATTAATCGCACTACAAAACAGGATCACAAACATCCTCCGCAAACAAGTATTGCAGAGTCCCTTTGTGATCGCTTTCACGGAGCATAAAAAGGGTTATCCAAAGGTCATTGCACCAATATGGTGCTTAATGTTTCCATTGAAGCACTATATTGGTGCAACATTCACATCATGGTGCAGCCCTTTTGCACGATGTTAAGCATGATAACGCCTTTTAGGGGCAATTTAAAAGTTGGCACAGTTTTCGCTTTATCTTTTTTACGGCGACACGGCCAAAATAATTGCAGATTTCGTTACCACGACGACCATGACCAATCCAGGAGAGTTAAAGTATGTCCGCTGAACACGTACTGACGATGCTGAACGAGCACGAAGTGAAGTTTGTTGATTTGCGCTTCACCGATACCAAAGGTAAAGAACAGCACGTCACTATCCCTGCTCATCAGGTGAATGCTGAATTCTTCGAAGAAGGCAAAATGTTTGACGGCTCCTCGATTGGCGGCTGGAAAGGCATTAACGAATCCGACATGGTGCTGATGCCAGACGCATCCACCGCAGTGATTGACCCGTTCTTCGCGGACTCTACCCTGATTATCCGTTGCGATATCCTTGAACCAGGCACCCTGCAAGGCTATGACCGTGACCCGCGTTCCATCGCGAAGCGCGCTGAAGATTACCTGCGTTCTACTGGCATTGCCGACACCGTACTGTTCGGGCCAGAACCTGAATTCTTCCTGTTCGATGACATCCGTTTCGGCGCGTCTATCTCCGGTTCTCATGTTGCCATCGACGATATCGAAGGTGCATGGAACTCCTCCACCAAATATGAAGGTGGTAACAAAGGTCACCGTCCGGCAGTGAAAGGCGGTTACTTCCCGGTTCCGCCGGTAGACTCTGCTCAGGATATCCGTTCTGAAATGTGTCTGGTGATGGAACAGATGGGCCTGGTAGTTGAAGCCCATCACCACGAAGTAGCGACTGCTGGTCAGAACGAAGTGGCAACCCGCTTCAATACCATGACCAAAAAAGCTGACGAAATTCAGATCTACAAATATGTTGTGCACAACGTGGCGCACCGCTTCGGTAAAACCGCGACCTTTATGCCAAAACCGATGTTCGGTGATAACGGCTCCGGTATGCACTGCCACATGTCACTGTCTAAAAACGGCGTCAACCTGTTCGCGGGCGACAAATATGCAGGTCTGTCTGAGCAGGCGTTGTACTACATTGGCGGCGTAATCAAACACGCTAAAGCAATTAACGCCCTGGCAAACCCGACCACCAACTCTTACAAGCGTCTGGTCCCGGGCTACGAAGCACCAGTAATGCTGGCTTACTCTGCGCGTAACCGTTCTGCGTCTATCCGTATTCCAGTGGTTTCTTCTCCGAAAGCACGTCGTATCGAAGTACGTTTCCCGGATCCGGCGGCTAACCCGTACCTGTGCTTTGCTGCCCTGCTGATGGCCGGTCTTGATGGTATCAAGAACAAGATCCACCCAGGCGAAGCCATGGACAAAAACCTGTATGACCTGCCGCCAGAAGAAGCGAAAGAGATCCCACAGGTTGCAGGCTCTCTGGAAGAAGCACTGAACGAACTGGATCTGGACCGCGAGTTCCTGAAAGCCGGTGGCGTGTTCACTGACGAAGCCATTGATGCGTACATCGCTCTGCGTCGCGAAGAAAATGACCGCGTGCGTATGACTCCGCATCCGGTAGAGTTTGAGCTGTACTACAGCGTCTAATAGTTGAAGTTGTACTACCCGGTGCAAAGAAGGCCGGGATTTAGTTGCCGTGGAAACTTTCAGCCCATCTCTGCATGGGCTTTTTTCTCCGTAACTTCTTTGATGCTTCGCGCTTTTTATCCGTAAAAAGCTATAATGCACTAAAATGGTGCAACCTGTTCAGGAGACTGCTTTATGGCAACAGGCACGCAGCCCGATGCTGGGCAGATCCTCAACTCGCTGATTAACAGTATTTTGTTAATTGATGACAACCTGGCAATCCATTACGCCAACCCCGCCGCGCAACAACTGCTCGCCCAAAGCTCCCGCAAATTGTTTGGTACGCCGTTACCGGAACTGTTGAGCTACTTCTCATTAAATATCGAGCTGATGCAAGAAAGTCTGGAGGCGGGGCAAGGTTTTACCGATAACGAAGTGACGCTGGTCATCGACGGGCGCTCGCATATCCTTTCTGTGACGGCCCAGCGTATGCCGGACGGCATGATCCTGCTGGAGATGGCACCGATGGATAACCAGCGCCGCTTAAGTCAGGAACAGCTACAGCACGCCCAGCAGGTTGCTGCCCGTGATTTAGTGCGCGGCCTGGCGCATGAGATTAAAAATCCGCTTGGCGGTTTACGTGGTGCAGCGCAGTTGCTCAGCAAAGCATTACCTGACCCGTCACTGCTGGAATATACCAAAGTGATTATCGAACAGGCGGACCGGCTGCGAAATCTGGTCGACCGTCTGTTGGGGCCGCAGCTGCCTGGTACGCGCGTTACCGAAAGTATTCACAAAGTGGCTGAACGCGTGGTGACGTTGGTGTCGATGGAACTGCCGGACAACGTGCGGTTGATTCGTGATTACGACCCCAGCCTGCCGGAACTGGCGCACGACCCGGATCAAATTGAACAGGTATTGCTGAATATTGTGCGCAATGCACTACAGGCGCTGGGGCCGGAAGGTGGTGAAATCATTCTGCGTACCCGCACCGCGTTTCAACTGACCTTACACGGCGAGCGCTATCGGCTGGCAGCGCGGATTGATGTGGAAGATAACGGGCCAGGCATTCCGCCTCATTTGCAGGATACGCTGTTTTACCCGATGGTCAGCGGCCGCGAAGGTGGCACCGGGCTTGGCTTATCCATCGCCCGTAATTTGATTGATCAGCATTCAGGCAAAATTGAATTTACCAGTTGGCCAGGTCATACCGAGTTCTCGGTTTACCTGCCTATCAGGAAATAAAGGTGACGTTTATGCAACGAGGGATAGTCTGGGTAGTCGATGACGATAGTTCCATCCGTTGGGTGCTTGAACGTGCGCTCGCTGGAGCGGGTTTAACCTGTACGACATTTGAGAACGGCGCGGAAGTACTGGAGGCGCTGGCGAGCAAAACGCCGGATGTGCTGCTTTCAGATATCCGTATGCCGGGAATGGACGGGCTTGCGCTGCTCAAGCAGATTAAACAGCGCCATCCGATGCTTCCGGTCATCATTATGACCGCACATTCCGATCTGGATGCTGCCGTCAGCGCCTATCAACAAGGGGCGTTTGATTATCTGCCCAAACCGTTTGATATCGACGAAGCCGTGGCGCTGGTTGAGCGCGCCATCAGCCATTATCAGGAACAGCAGCAACCGCGTAATGTTCAGCTTAACGGCCCGACGACCGATATCATCGGCGAAGCGCCAGCCATGCAGGACGTGTTCCGGATTATCGGTCGGCTTTCACGTTCTTCTATTAGCGTGCTGATTAACGGCGAATCCGGCACCGGTAAAGAACTGGTCGCTCATGCCCTGCATCGCCACAGTCCTCGAGCCAAAGCGCCGTTTATCGCGCTGAATATGGCGGCTATCCCGAAGGATTTGATCGAATCAGAACTGTTCGGTCACGAGAAAGGCGCGTTTACCGGCGCGAATACTATTCGTCAGGGGCGTTTTGAACAGGCCGATGGCGGCACGTTATTCCTCGATGAAATTGGCGATATGCCGCTCGATGTACAGACGCGTTTGCTGCGCGTGCTGGCAGACGGTCAGTTTTATCGCGTTGGCGGCTATGCGCCGGTGAAAGTGGATGTGCGGATTATCGCTGCGACCCATCAGAATCTCGAACAGCGGGTACAGGAAGGCAAGTTCCGTGAGGATTTGTTCCACCGCCTGAACGTTATCCGCGTTCATCTGCCGCCGCTGCGCGAGCGTCGGGAAGATATTCCCCGTCTGGCGCGCCATTTTTTACAGGTTGCCGCGCGCGAACTGGGCGTAGAAGCGAAGTTGCTGCACCCGGAAACCGAAGCCGCTTTGACGCGTCTGGCATGGCCGGGTAACGTGCGCCAGCTGGAAAACACCTGCCGTTGGTTAACGGTGATGGCCGCCGGGCAGGAAGTGTTGATTCAGGATTTGCCTGGCGAACTGTTTGAATCAACGGTTGCGGAGAGTACTTCGCAAATGCAACCGGACAGTTGGGCAACGCTGTTAGCGCAGTGGGCAGACAGAGCGCTGCGTTCCGGTCATCAAAATTTGCTTTCCGAAGCGCAGCCTGAGCTTGAACGGACGTTACTGACGACCGCGTTGCGACATACGCAGGGGCATAAACAGGAAGCTGCGCGGCTACTTGGCTGGGGGCGTAACACCCTGACGCGGAAGTTAAAAGAGCTGGGGATGGAGTGATTCACAGCTTGTGTGTAAAGATTGATTATTGAGCGCAAATTGCTTGTATTTTGCGCTTTACTGTTCCGATAAGTTCAGTATGATCTTGCCCGGAAAACGGGGAGAGTCATTATGCTGGAATCAATAATTAATCTGGTATCGAGTGGCGCAGTTGACAGCCACACACCACAAACTGCTGTTGCTGCCGTGCTGTGTGCCGCGATGATTGGGCTGTTTAGCTGAAGCTCGTTGTTTATGCCGGATGCGGAGAAAGTCGTAGGCCTGATAAGACGCGACCAGCGTCGCATCAGGCATCATGCTCAGATGCCGGATGCCGGATGCCGGATGCCGGATGCCGGATGCCGGATGCCGGATGCCGGATGCCGGATGCCGGATGCAGCGTAAACGCCTTATCCGGCCTACAAAAGCAATAATTTCAACAGGTTTTCTTAACCAGCGCATCAAGCAATCTTGTTCTCAGCACATTGATGGCGCTTTCGTTTTCTACTTTGTAAACGAAGCGCCATTCACCATTTAAATCACCCGTGAGAACTGCTGCATCCGCGCTTTCTGGCGCAGATAGGTATCAAAGCACATGCAAATATTGCGGATCAGCAGGCGACCTTTCGCCGTTACCTGAATCCCCTTCTCATCCACATCCACCAGCCCATCTTTTGCTAACGGGGCAAGCAGCTTGAGATCTTCTGCAAAGTAGTCAGCGAAGAGCAAATCCCACTGTTGCTCAATAGGGGCGTAATCCAGACGGAAGTTGCAGATGAGCGACTTAATCACATCGCGACGAATACAGTCATCACGCGTTAGCGCAATACCACGCCACAGCGCATTGCCTTGTTCATCCACTTGCTGATAGTACTGCTTCAACTCTTTCTGATTCTGCGCGTAGCAGTCGCCAATCATGCTGATGGCTGAAACGCCCATCCCCAGCAGATCGGTATCGCCCTGAGTGGTGTAGCCCTGGAAGTTACGATGCAGCACGCCTTCACGCTGGGCCACCGCCAGCTCGTCATCCGGGCGAGCAAAGTGATCCATCCCGATAAACTGATAGCCCGATTGCGTCAGGAAGGCGATGGTTTCCTGCAGGATATCGAGTTTTTGCTGCGGACTCGGCAGGTCAGCATCTTTGATTTTACGCTGAGCAGCAAAAATGGTCGGCAAATGCGCGTAGTTAAAGACACTCAGGCGATCGGGGTTAAGTTCCGCCACGCGTTTCAGGGTAAAGGCGAAACTCTCCGGCGTTTGTTTCGGCAGGCCGTAAATCAGGTCAATGTTGGTGGAAGTAAAGCCAATCTCACGCGCATGGTTAAGCAGTGCAAAGATGAACTCTTCATCCTGCTCGCGGTTAACCAGACGTTGCACTTCTTTGTTGAAGTCCTGCACGCCCATGCTCAGGCGATTAAAGCCTTCAGCGCGTAAATGATCGAGTACATCCAGTTCTATTTCGCGCGGATCGACTTCGATCGAAATCTCCGCATCGGCATTGAACTGGAAGTTTTCGCGCAGCAGCTTCATCAGGCGGCTGATTTGCGCTTTGTTCAGATATGTCGGCGTTCCACCGCCCCAGTGCAGCTGGCTCACCTTGCGCCCGGCAAAAAGCGGTGCACGATGGACGATTTCTTGCTCCAGTGCGTCCAGATACTGATCGGCCTTGTGCTGCTGGCGAGTAACAATCTTATTGCAACCGCAGAAGTAACAAAGCTTATGGCAGAACGGGATATGTACGTAGAGAGATAATGGACGCTCAGGATAGCGCGCCACGGCTTGTAAAAACGCCTGTTCGCCGAAGTCTTCTGAAAACTCCAGCGCGGTCGGGTACGAGGTGTATCGTGGCCCGGAATAGTTATATTTCTGGATCAGGGCCAGATCCCAGTCGATTTGCTGTACAGACATGCTCACTCCTTCCGATGGCGTCTCTGGCGGCTACGGCGTACCGGCGGATGCCCGTTTCGAGTCATCAGCCGGTTGCGCAGCCACTTTTGTCGCCGCGACAACCGCTGTAGTTTAACGAATAACCACACCAGATAACATATAACCAGAAGGGTTATCAGCAGAACGGGAAGGCCCACGGCGGCAATCCGTTAGTTGCCCCGCAGCAGACGCATCATGTCTTCTTGCTTCTCGTCTTCTTCCTCTTCTTCGTCATCGTCATAAGAGAGGCCGAGTTTCTGCATCAACTCATCAATACGATCCAGTTTAGCATCAACCCAGGATTGCTCTTCGGCGCTCAGGGTTTCGCCTGCCTCCAGACGTTCCAGCAGCGCATCCAGACGCTCATCCGTTTCCAGTAACTCCAACTCCGCCTGCGGTGAAAGCATAGGTTTCTCACTCTTCGGTTTGTGCTGTTTGGTGACTTTTTCAGTCACGCCCAATGGAATAGGGGTTTTACTGCCAATACGTGGATCTTTCGGTGCGTTCTGGCCTTTGCTGCCTGACGTGGTGTTACCGCCCGTTGCGCGGCTGCCCGGCGCATGACCACGACGTTTTTTCTGACGCTTGCGGTCACGAGCTTCCTGATCCAGCTCCTCGCGTGTTTTTCGACGCGCTTTTGCATGACCTTTGCTGCGTGAGTTTGAAGATGATGGTTTCATAATGGTTCGTCTTTTAGCCGTTTTATTCAGTATAGATTTGCGGCGGAATCTAACAGAAAGCAAGCAAAGAAAAAAGGCGACAGATTACTCTGTCGCCTTTTTTCCTGACTCATAACCCTTAACGGGTCTTACAATCCTTGCAGGCCGCCAACACACCCTGTTTTTCCATTAGCCGGAACAATCCGTGTTGATTCCATTTCCGTTTAATTACGTCTCCGGACGTTTGTCTTCCTGACAATCCTCTGTCTTCGCCTCCTGGCGCTCCTGACCCTCATCCTGAGTCATTGTTCCTGTTAGCGTCCTCGCTCTATGGGTGCTACTTTACGCCTTTGCTTTAAACAAACAATCAACCGCCATCAGTATTTGCACATTTTCAGAGTTTTATATAAAAGCAATTAACTGATTTATATGACTTATTTGACATGCATCGCAGAATTTTCTCTGCTATTTCGCATAAAGACTATCGGCAATGTCTCACAAAGCGTATGGCTTTTACTTACAACGCTCACGCCGAAAAATCCGCCTTTTATTATGGTTCAGGTATAATCGCCGCAAAGCTTTGACTGACGGAGACGACCGCTTTGACTAATTTGAATTATCAACAGACGCATTTTGTGATGAGTGCGCCTGATATTCGCCACCTACCTTCCGATACCGGAATTGAAGTGGCTTTTGCAGGCCGTTCCAACGCAGGTAAATCCAGCGCGCTGAACACGCTGACTAACCAGAAAAGCCTGGCGCGGACCTCAAAAACCCCAGGGCGCACCCAGCTTATCAACCTGTTTGAAGTGGCTGACGGCAAGCGTCTGGTTGACCTGCCCGGCTATGGCTACGCGGAAGTCCCGGAAGAGATGAAGCGCAAATGGCAACGCGCGCTCGGCGAGTACCTCGAAAAACGTCAGAGCCTGCAAGGCCTGGTGGTACTCATGGATATTCGCCATCCGTTGAAAGACCTCGATCAGCAGATGATTGAGTGGGCGGTAGACAGTAATATCGCCGTACTGGTGCTGCTGACTAAAGCGGACAAACTGGCAAGCGGCGCACGTAAAGCGCAATTGAATATGGTGCGTGAAGCGGTGCTGGCGTTTAACGGTGATGTGCAGGTTGAAACGTTCTCTTCACTGAAGAAACAAGGCGTGGACAAGCTGCGGCAGAAACTGGATACCTGGTTTAGCGAGATGCAGCCTGTAGAAGAAACGCAGGACGGCGAATAATTTTCTTGCCTTAATGCTTGTGCCGGATGTGGCGTATCCGGCCCGTAAATTCAATAGATTACACTTCTACCGTTGGCCTGATAATCAGGGCGCATCAGGCATTACGGATCTTTTCTTTCGCCCAATAAAAAACGCCCCAGTCATTACTGACTGGGGCGGCTAAAATATTCAGCCAAATCCGATTACGTGAAGTAAAAGGTCTGAAAGATAGAACATCTTACCTCTGTACCCTACGCGACTAACTTTACTCTTTTTTGTTCAGTTCAGAAAGCATTTTTTGTAATTTTTTTTCAGTTGTTGCATAGGAATTTCTAATAGCCATCACAAAACGTGACAGCTTATGTTGCTTACTTACGAAAAAAGGGCATGTTCAGGCGAATCTTAGTGCGCCTGATCCCAGTTTTCGCCACTCCCCACTTCCACCAGCAACGGCACATCCAGACGGGTACAGTTTTCCATCAGTTGATGAATCTGTTTCGCGACGG
The DNA here is from genome assembly GCF_002966045.1 of Escherichia sp. MOD1-EC5189. Taxonomy (NCBI): domain Bacteria; kingdom Pseudomonadati; phylum Pseudomonadota; class Gammaproteobacteria; order Enterobacterales; family Enterobacteriaceae; genus Escherichia; species Escherichia sp. MOD1-EC5189. The sequence continues at coordinate 34,531 of NZ_PTRX01000036.1, forward strand.
CATCGACATCATCTTTATGAACTTCAAATACCAGTTCATCGTGTACCTGCATAATCATACGCACACGCGGTTGCTCAGCTTGTAACCACGCATCAACGGCAATCATCGCTCGTTTGATAATGTCGGCGGCGGTTCCCTGCATTGGCGCGTTAATGGCTGCACGTTCAGCCGCTGCACGACGAGCACCATTGCTGGATTTGATATCCGGCAGATACAGACGGCGTCCGTCCAGCGTTTCAACGTAGCCCTGTTCTTTCGCCTGCGCACGGGTGCGCTCCATATACTCCAGCACGCCTGGGTAGCGTTCGAAGTAAAGGTCCATGTACTTCTGCGCTTCTTTACGTGGAATGTTCAATTGTCGCGCCAGACCGAAAGCACTCATGCCATAAATCAGACCAAAGTTGATCGCTTTCGCGCTACGACGTTGCTCGCTGGTGACGGTTTCCAGTGGCAAACCAAACACTTCTGCCGCCGTAGCCCGGTGGATATCTTTTCCTTCCGCGAATGCGGTCAGCAAGCCTTTGTCACGCGAGAGATGCGCCATAATGCGCAGTTCAATCTGCGAGTAGTCCGCCGAGACAATCACATAATCTTCTGGCGCAATAAACGCCTGGCGGATACGGCGACCTTCTTCGTTACGCACGGGTATGTTTTGCAGGTTAGGATCGGTTGACGATAAACGTCCCGTTGCGGTTACTGCCTGGTGATAAGAGGTATGTACACGCCCGGTTTTCGGATTGATCATCAGCGGCAGCTTGTCGGTGTAGGTCGATTTCAGCTTCGCCAGACCACGATACTCCAGAATCACTTTTGGCAACGGATAGTCCAGCGCCAGTTCTTCCAGTACCTCTTCCGACGTTGACGGCGCGCCACCCGGTGTTTTCTTCAGCGGCTTAATACCCTGTTTTTCAAACAGAATAGTTTGCAACTGCTTGGTGGAAGAAAGGTTAAATTCTTCACCTGCAATTTCATGCGCTTTCTTTTCCAGCTCAGCCAGACGTAGAGTGAGCTCTTCAGAATGATTATGAAGCACTTTCGGATCGATCTTCACACCGTTACGTTCAATGCGTGAAAGCACCGGCACCAGCGGCATTTCGATGTTCTCGAAGACGTTCAACGGCCCTTTGTGTTTTTGCAGATCCGGCCACATTTTCAGATGCAGCTGCAAGGTGACATCGGCATCTTCGGCTGCGTAACGTCCGGCCTCTTCGAGGGCAATCTGGTTAAAGGTCAGTTGATTTTTGCCTTTACCCGCAATCTCTTCAAAAGTGATGGTTTTGTGCTTCAACCAACGTTCCGCGAGGCTGTCCATATCGTGACGCCCGGCAACGCTATTGAGAATGTAGGATTCAAGCATGGTATCAAACGCAATCCCACGCAGCTCAATGCCGTAATTCGCCAGAATACCGCGATCGTATTTCAGGTTTTGCCCAACCTTCAGCGCCTTTTCATCTTCCAGCAGCGGTTTTAGCAACTCGAGTGCACGCTCGCGAGAGATTTGATCGGGCGCATCAAGATAATCATGAGCAACCGGAATATATGCCGCTACGCCTGGCTCGATAGCAAAAGAAAGCCCGACCAGGTTAGCAGAGATGTTATCGAGGCTGTCGGTTTCTGTATCAAAGGCAAATACCGGCGCTTTTTCCAGCTTCGCAATCCACGCTTTCAGTGTTTCTTCATCAAGGATGGTGACGTAGTTGTCATACGAAATCACCGTTGCCGTCACTTCTGGCGCTTCGTCTGCAACACTGGTTTCCTGCGGCCTGGCTGCGGGTTTCGCCCCTTTAGCCTGTAGCCATTTGCCCGCTTCGACATCAGCAGTCCAGCGTTTGAACTCATACTTTTTGAACAGCCCTAACAACTCTTCTGCCGCCGGTTGCTGCACTTCCAGTTGTTCACAGGTCAGCTCTAGTTCAACGTCGGTTTTAATCGTCGCCAGCTGGTAAGAGAGATAAGCCACTTCTTTGTTTTGCTCGAGCTTCGCCGCCATTGTTTTCGCGCCACGGAAGCTTAACCCAGCAATTTTTTCTGGCTCGGCATACAGCGTATCCAGTCCGCCAAGACCTTGCAGCAATGCTTGCGCGGTTTTTTCACCGACGCCCGGTACGCCAGGGATGTTATCAGAGGAGTCACCCATCAGCGCCAGGAAGTCGATGATCAGTTCTGGCGGCACGCCGTACTTATTCACCACCTCTTCCGGGCCGAGGATGGTATTCGTCATGGTATTGATAAGCGTAATATTTGGCGTCACCAGCTGCGCCATATCTTTATCGCCTGTGCTTATCAGCACCGGACGCCCGGCTTTTTCGGCTTCCCGCGCCAGAGTACCGATAACGTCGTCCGCTTCTACGCCAGAAACCGCCAGCAGCGGCAGTCCCATCGCTTTAACCATCGCGTGCAAGGGTTCGATTTGTGCACGCAGATCGTCCGGCATTGGCGGGCGATGTGATTTGTAATGTTCAAACAGTTCATCACGAAAGGTTTTTCCCTTGGCGTCAAAGACCACCGCTGCATGCGTCGGTTTATATTGCATGATCAGACTGCGCAGCATGTTGAGGACACCATACATCGCACCGGTCGGCTCGCCTGCGCTGTTAGTCAGCGGGGGAAACGCGTGATATGCGCGATAAAGATAAGATGAACCATCTACAAGGATAAGTGGATTTTGGGGGATCTGAACCATAATGTCCGTGCCTGTTTATCAGATTATGGGTAAAGGATGCCACAGACAGGATGAAAACATGAGTTTTTCACCGCTTTTCGTGAAAATCTTTTGTAGATCTTCTGGATCGCTCGCAAATCGTCATGTGGATAACTTTGTGCATAAATTATTTACATCGCTTTTAATTTATTATCATGCTTTTTACAGCATGATGTTTGTCTTTGCTTTTCATACATTTAAATATAAAGCCATCCCTAATAATTGTGATAATGGGATTTTTTCTAATGTGGATAGATATGAATTATTTTTCTCCTTAAGGATCATCCGTTATTTGGGGCGTTTTCTGCTAAAATCGGCGCCTTGCGCTTCTTTAGCGCACTGTCTATGGCTAACCTTTTGAATAAATTCATTATGACGAGAATACTCGCTGCGATAACCCTTTTGCTGAGTATCGTATTGACCATTTTGGTCACTATTTTTTGCTCCGTCCCGATCATCATTGCCGGGATTGTAAAACTATTGCTACCTGTGCCAGTCATTTGGCGAAAGGTTTCGCGTTTTTGTGATTTTATGATGTATTGCTGGTGTGAAAGTCTGGCGGTATTACTGCATCTGAACCCACACCTGCAATGGGAAGTTCACGGGCTGGAAGGGTTAAGTACGAAGAACTGGTATCTGCTTATTTGTAACCACCGTAGTTGGGCAGATATTGTCGTACTGTGCGTGCTGTTTCGTAAGCACATTCCGATGAATAAATATTTCCTCAAGCAGCAGCTTGCCTGGGTGCCATTTCTTGGCCTGGCATGCTGGGCGCTGGATATGCCGTTTATGAAGCGTTATTCCCGCGCTTATTTATTACGTCATCCGGAACGACGTGGTAAAGATGTTGAAACCACCCGGCGTTCTTGTGAAAAGTTTCGCCTGCACCCCACCACCATTGTCAATTTCGTTGAAGGCTCCCGTTTCACGCAAGAAAAACATCAGCAAACCCACTCCACTTTTCAAAACTTGTTGCCACCAAAGGCGGCAGGCATTGCGATGGCGCTAAATGTACTGGGTAAACAATTCGATAAACTGCTTAATGTTACGCTGTGTTATCCGGACAATAACCGTCAGCCGTTCTTCGATATGTTAAGCGGTAAACTGACGCGAATTGTCGTACATGTGGATTTGCAGCCTATTGCCGATGATTTACATGGCGACTACATCAATGACAAAAGCTTTAAGCGCCATTTTCAGCAATGGCTGAACTCACTGTGGCAGGAAAAAGACCGGCTTCTGACGTCTCTCATGTCATCGCTGCGTCAGAATAAGTAGATTTTACTCGCCTCTGAATGAGCAGAGGCGAGCGAGTATTTTAATGAACAAAACGTCCGGCACGAGACATAAATTCTTCTTCGCTCATCTCCTGTCCGTTAAAAACAACTTTACCCGGTGTATAACGCAGTTGCAGCGAGGCGGTATTGTTGTCAATCTTGATTAACTGCAACATTTGACCTAATGTCATCATCCCGCTGATTTGTTTATCAGCCTGCTTTTGCGCTTTTTCCGCATCCATGCCTTCAGATAAATTAAGCTGTTTTGCGGTTTCTGTGACAACATTAAGCGGTAACTTCACGTCAAAATTGAGCGATTTAATATCTTTGTTTGTGGATGATGAAGATTTGGCTGGGTCGGCAATACTGATATCCAGATTGGCATTTAGTTCGCCGAGTGCGTTCTTCCATCTTACCGGTTGTTTAATGGTCGGCTCACTTTTTTGTAATAACGGTAAATACTCTTTGAACAATGCAGCATTCACTTCTTGCAGAGCAACTTCATCGTTTGCTAACTCAGGGTGTGCAGCAAGCTGCTTCTGCATCGCAATGTTATACTGAATGATAAATTGGCGCACCGCTGAGGGATCAATAGATTCCGCAATCAAGGACCACTCACCACTACCGAGTTGCTGATTCCCTTTTGTTAACTTATCAAGTTCGTAGGTCAGATTGACATTGATATAATCTTTGTCTTTAACGCGATCCAGCCTGGTTTTTGCAACGAAAGCATCGATTTGGGCAACGTCTTCTCCCTGATTGATAATGTTAATCTGATTGAATTTCGACTCGCTTTCGCCAACCGGAAATTTCTTTTCTTCTAATCGCGTCAGAGAATCAATGGTAAAACTTTTCGCCGTTACTTTGTTCAATGGCGATAATTCCAGAACAATATCTTCGACTTTGCCTTCAATATCCAGGTTAGACAATGAGCTACCATCACCATTAAAAGTAAACTGGCCTTCACCAAAAGAAAACTTTCCATATTTTGCAGGGGCAACATCTAATGTCGTGGAGAATGAGCCACCAAACGCGAATCGCAATGTCGCTTCCACGGGCGATTTATTTTTTGCGGCGATAAATAGCGGTTGTGTCAGTTCATTATTCACTAAGTTCACTTTTGCCGCTGCCAGTGCGGGGATGACATTACCACGCATTAACATTGTGATGGGCAACGGACCGTGCTCAACATCCACATCAAATGCAACTTTCTGGCCTGGCTTGATATTGAGATCGGGTGCACCGTTATCAAATGTCATTTGCATTTGAAAATGAGAATTAAAAAAGCCTTTGTCAAAGTTTTTATAACTTAACGTCATATCGTAGGCATGTTCACCTTTCTTTTTAGCATCGTTAAAATCTTTAATGAACTTTTCGACACCAGGCTGAATTTGCGTACCTGTGTACCATGTGCCACCACCCCAGATTACGGCTAACGCAACAATAACACCTGTAGCTGACTTACGTATCATATAAATATTCCCTGATAAAACAGCAAAACTTTGAATATCCACTTATGCTGAAATAATGTCCAGCGGCAGGACGCATTATCAGAATGTATTTATATTTATTAAATAATAAAAAAAGCCCGTGAATATTCACGGGCTTTATGTAATTTACATTGAATTATTTTTTCTCGGACAGATATTTCACAGTATCAGCATACTGCTGAACAAAAACATCCATATTGCTGGTATCCATACCCTGCGGATTCAGCTGATATTTACCGTTAACAAACATCGCCGGAACGCCACGCAATTGCACGTCAGCTGCAGCTTTTTCCTGCTGAGCGACCAGGGATTTCACCACGAAGCTGTTCCACGCCGCGTCGTACTCTTCACCTTTAATACCTGCGTTGATAAATACATCGCGGATATCAGATGCTGAACGAATGGTCTGGGTTTTCTGTACGCCTTCAAACAGCGGAACAGTGACTTTGTCTTCCACGCCCAGTGCCATCGCCACTGCCCATGCCTGAGTCAGATCTTTGCCCAGGTCACCCCCCATGAAGTTGACGTGGTATTTAGTCATCTTCACGCCTTCCGGCAGTTTTTTCTTCACGTTATCAGAAATATGCAGAACTTCTTCAAACTGATAGCAGTGCGGGCAGAAGAAAGAGAAAAACTCCAGCACTTGCGGCGCGCCAGCTACCGGTTTTTCCAGGGTAGTGTACTGTTTACCATCTTCATACTGCGCCGCCGATGCGCTAAACGCTAAAACTAAACCAGCCAGCGCCAGCCAAATCTTTTTCATGATCTACTCTCTCCGATTAATACATAGGTGTTAATTGCAAAGGGGGTTCTTGTAGAACTTTTGCCTGTTCTATAAAAGTCGCCGTCTGTCGCAGCCAGTAATCTTCCCCGGTTAACCACGGGAAATTTTTCGGGAACGCGGGATCAGCCCAACGCCGCATTAGCCAGGCAAGATAATAAACCAAACGCATGGCGCGTAAAGGTTCAATCAGTCCGATTTCAGCGGTGTCGAACTCGCTAAATTCTTCATAAGCTTCAATAATAGTTTCCAGTTGCATCCGCTGCTCGGCTTTATCGCCATTGAGCAACATCCACAAATCCTGAACGGCTGGACCATTACGTGCATCATCCAGATCAACGAACATTGGACCATCACGCCAGAGAATATTCCCGGCGTGGCAGTCTCCATGTAGCCGCAGAACGGTGAAATCTTCCCGCCAATGTGCTGTAACGGCGGCGATCAGCTCATCTGTCGCTTTCAGGAATGCCGCTTTCAACCCGGAAGGTATCAGTGTAGCGTCCTCAAACAGCTTGCGTGGCTCAATGAGATATTCATTCAGACCGATGGTCGGGCGATGGATAAAAAGCTGTTTGCGCCCCGTCTGGTGCATACGCCCTAAATAACGCCCAACAGCTTCCATCTGATCGATATTATCAGCTTCGAACTGGCGACCACCGACGCTTGGAAAAACAGCGAAATAAAATCCCTGATGATTCAATAAAGTCTGACCGTTAAAGGCCACAGGCGCTGCGACCGGAACTTCATCGTTAACCAGCTGCAACGCAAATTGATGTTCTTCGAGGATTTGATCGGCTGTCCAACGTTCAGGGCGATAAAATTTGACGACAAAACGTCGACGATCTTCGTCCTGAAATTGATAGACACGGTTTTCATAGCTGTTAAGCGGGGTAAGACCGGAATCCACCCGGATCCCATGCTCAAACAGAGCGTCCATGATGGTATCCGGGTGTAGTGTCTGGAAAGTAAAAGCGCTGTTGTTCATCCCATCATCCGGAAAACATTACGAATGATGAAGGATATCATTTCACGATGATTTTGGTGGCACCGCTTACAAGCTTTTACTCTTTAATTACGCCGCGAGCGCGTAACAGCGCCGTTTTGAAATCTTCTTCATAATCTTTCTGCAAACCCGGGATCACCGCATCTTTCGCGGAATCACGCATTTTCAGGTGATAGATCAGAATGTCATCCGTCAAATCCGCCAGTTCGCCGTCAAAACCTGACTCTTTCGCCAGTTTCTGCAAAAATTGCAGCAGGTTAAGGTCTGGCTCTTTTTGCCAGGCTGGCTGGAGGAGTTCAATAACTTCATTCAGACGTTTACATTTCATAGTAATGCTCCTTACTCTTGAGACAGACACGTTAGCAGGGTCAATCCCACAATAAAAGAGGCGATATCGGTGAATCTGATGACGACGATAACAGGCGTTGTGCTGGCGGGCGGTAAAGCCAGACGAATGGGCGGCGTAGATAAAGGATTGCTTGAATTAAACGGCAAACCATTATGGCAACATGTCGCTGACGCGCTTATGACGCAACTCTCTCACGTCGTGGTTAATGCTAATCGTCATCAGGAAATCTATCAGGCAAGCGGTCTGAAAGTGATTGAAGATACACTGGCGGATTACCCAGGCCCTCTGGCAGGAATGCTTTCAGTAATGCAGCAGGAAGCGGGGGAGTGGTTTTTGTTTTGCCCATGCGATACGCCTTACATTCCCCCTGATTTAGCTGCCCGGCTTAATCATCAGCGCAAAGATGCGCCTGTCGTGTGGGTCCACGACGGTGAACGCGATCACCCGACTATTGCTCTGGTAAACCGCGCAATTGAGCCTTTATTACTGGAATATCTGCAAGCAGGAGAACGCCGGGTAATGGCATTTATGCGTCTGGCTGGCGGTCACGCGGTCGATTTCAGCGATCATAAAAAGGCATTTGTAAACGTGAATACGCCAGAGGAGCTTGCCCGATGGCAGGAAAAACGATGATACCGTTACTCGCCTTTGCCGCGTGGAGCGGCACTGGAAAAACTACGCTGCTGAAAAAACTGATCCCGGCATTATGCGCCAGAGGGATTCGTCCAGGGCTGATTAAGCATACGCACCATGATATGGATGTTGATAAACCGGGCAAAGATAGCTATGAACTGCGCAAGGCTGGCGCGGCACAAACCATCGTTGCCAGCCAGCAGCGATGGGCCTTGATGACGGAAACACCAGACGAAGAAGAGCTGGATCTACATTTTCTCGCAAGTCGAATGGATACCTCAAAGCTGGATTTGATTCTGGTCGAAGGGTTTAAGCATGAAGAGATCGCAAAGATTGTGCTGTTTCGCGATGGAGCCGGACATCGACCGGAAGAATTAGTGATAGACAGACATGTTATTGCTGTAGCCAGTGATGTGCCGCTTAATCTTGATGTCGCGTTACTGGATATTAATGATGTTGAGGGGCTGGCTGATTTTGTGGTGGAGTGGATGCAAAATCAGGACGGATAAGCAAGAGTAGTCTGGATCAGACGCGCCAGCGTCGCATCCGACCTTTTTCTGCACCAGCGCAAAAAGGCCATCCTGACGGATGGCCTTCTGCTTAATTTGATGCCTGGCAGTTCCCTACTCTCGCATGGGGAGACCCCACACTACCATCGGCGCTACGGCGTTTC